>CAZDWP010000199.1:0-4516 GCA_964508985.1 uncultured Herbinix sp.
ACAGTTGCAAAATCGCTACATGAGATAATGACAATATCTCTCCATTGTGACAATTCGTCCAATTGATAATCATATTTATCATATCCGGCTGCCACGACTCTACCATTAGATTTTAAACCCACTGTATGATTCTGCCCCGCAGCAACTGATACTATATCCTTCCATCTGGATACATTAAGCTGTCCATCTCTATTATATCCTACTGCTACCACTGTTCCATCTGATTTTATACCAACAGTATGCTTGGATCCTGCTGCAATTGCTACTATATCTTTCCATTTGGATACATTAAGCTGTCCCTCACTATTATCACCTACTGCTACCACTGTTCCATCAGATTTTAAGCCTACGGTATGATAATACCCTGCAGCTACTTCCACTATATCTCTCCATTTGGATACATTAAGTTGCCCATATATATTATCACCTGCTGCCATTACTGTTCCATCTGATTTTAAGCCTATATTATGCTGATTTCCTGCAGCTACTGTTACTATATCCTTCCAATCTGTTACGTTATTTTCACCTGCATGATTTAAACCCGCTGCTATTACTGTACCATCAGACTTTACACCTATTATTGAATCAAATTTCGCTACAGCGATTCTCCTTGAATAGTATTTCATCATAGCTTTTGTATGAAGATCACTAAAATTTTCTCCCGAAACCATATTCACTGTATTTAGATCTGGCAAACTCCTTATCTTTTGATAAGGACTATATACAATCACTCCATTATAGCCAATATCTTTGTAGCCTCCGGATTGTGACTTATTATAATATTTTGTATATACTAAATTTTTAAGAGTTGAATAATGAATTACATTAACCGCATTTTCTTTTGCTGTCTTTATTGTGGTATATGGATTATGTGCCGCTTCAATATATGTGCTAGCATCTTTTGTTTTGTATGTATAAGTTTTGAATGATTTATTAAACTCTAAAATCTGATCATTATAACTCACCTGGAAATTTCCACTGTTAATTCTTTTATAGGTAAGACCAAGTTTTTGGGACAGAGAAGATATTTTTACCATTAAATTACCTTTTGGTGATAATAAAACCAAGTCTTCATAAGCTGTAAAACTTAAATCTTCATTCTGAATTAATACAAGACGTCCTTTTTCTTCCGCATATACTGCACCTACTGGCATGTTGCAGCTTAATAGTAGGGCGATAATTAAAATTGATAGTATTCGTTTTTTCATTTTCATCATATGTACCTCCAAGTAATCATCTTAATAAAATTGCTGAATTAAACACAATTAATTCATATACATTGTACCAAATCGCTAGCGCAATGGCTAGCCTAAGCAGTGCTTTCCTCTAAATAAATGATTGAAAAGGCACTAGGATGTATAGCCTTCCGTATTACAAGTACGGGCGGCAGTAAGTGAAGTAATCATACAGTGGTACGAAAAATTTACATCATTTACTTCTGGAACCACTGAAAAAACTGATATTGATAATATTGAGTTTTTTCCCACATATCTGCCCGAAGGATTTTCTCAATATGAAGTTCTACAGAGTGGCAGCATTAAATCATCATTCCAGTATGTTTGGTGTTTAGAGCATTTCCAGTAAAATAATATCTTTCTACTTAAGCTGAGAGAATAATGCAAGAACCTGAAGTTTAAAAAATTGATTAATACTAAAATCGGGCAAATTGAAGCCAATCTGTATAATGAGGGACTAGAGTTGTATGGAACGATGGTATGAATTTACTTGGAAAAGAAGACATATGGTACAATCTTATGCGTAGATATATATCTATATAAATAAATGTAAAATTTAAATCAGATTGACATTTCTTCATCTGTGGCATATTATAATAGTAACAGGACTCCCCACACCTCTCACGCAAGTGATGTGTCCCATGGGGAGACATTTTTTATACGAAAAAGGGTGAACTTAATATTGAAAGAACCAAAGATTTTTGGGGAAAAGCTTACCTTGATTAAGGCAAAAGGGTTTATTATCCATGGAGGAAGAGAACAGGAGTGTATTAAGTTTTTGCAGAATGGACCTCTAAATTAATATCCACATTAAAAGCACTTATAGAGGAGTATGAAAAGGAATATATCCATTAAACACATAGGGTTTCCTTATGATTGGGAAGAAAGAATTAGAAATGGTTGATAATGAAACTCCCTCGACACACATCTACGCAAACTGATACAAAGTTATGTATGAAAATTTAATTAGTATCACTTAAAAAGAAAATCTTACGCAAAAAACTTGCGTAAGTAAAATAGAATATTTAAGAAGTAACTACTTATGCATGTCTTAGAAGTTACAATTTCAAAACATCGCAAAGCAGATGGGTCAGTAAGACTAATCTAGTATAATTTTATAATGACTTTATAAGAGGCTCTAAAAGCCTGTAACCATGGTATAAATGTGGTTTACGGGATTTTGGAGCCTTTTAAATGTCTTATTACTTTCAATCGGATTGGTTGGTAGATAATCAGTACTTTTATTCTTGCAAGATCATAAATATACACACATCATACAATGTGTAGACAATTTTGATTGACAGTGTAGTAAATTTACTTTATAATAAGTTCAGAACTATACACCAAATTGGCAATAAGGAGACAGTTTTGAATGGATGAATATAAAGAGTATAAAAAGTTATTTAATAAATATAATGGTGTAATTACTACAGCAGAATTTCAAAAAGCTGGGTATCATCATAAATATTTAAAAGAACTTATGGATAAAGGTATTATAAGAAAGATTAAAAGAGGATATTATGAGTGGCAATATGAAGAATTAATCTCAGATACAACTATTATTACAAGGTTATTTCCTGATGCTGTAATATATCTACTGTCAGCTCTATATATATATGATTATACTGATCGCACACCGAATGAATGGCACCTTGCTGTAGCGAGAGGAAGTTCTAGGCCAAGATTTGAAATTGAATATCCTAAAGTGAAGCCATATTATATTCATGAAAAATATATGAATATAGGTAAGACTAAGTATACTTATGAAGGGCAAGAAATAAATATATTTGATAAAAACAGAACCATTTGTGATGTTATAAGAAATTCAAATAAAATGGATAAAGAAATTGTAAATCAAGCTATTAAGAGCTATATTAATGATCCTAAAAAAAACATTTCAAAGCTTTTGGAATATGCAAAAAAAATGAGAGCTGAAAACAAGGTAAGAATTATGATTGGGATGTGGTTATGATGAATATCACAAAATCAGTGCTACAAAAATTAAAGAACAAATCACAAAACTCAGGTTTGTCATTTCAACTGCTTTTGCAATTGCTTTGCCAGGAAGAATTTTTAAGAAGGATAAGTTATTCAGAGTTCCAAAATAAGCTTGTTTTAAAAGGTGGTCTATTTCTTTACCTAATTACAAATTTTGAAAGTAGGCCAACAATGGATATAGATTTTCTTATGAAAAACTGGTCGAATGAAGATGATAAGATTATAGAAATGATTCAAAGTATTATAAATACAAAATCAGAAAATGAATTTATTAAGTTTGAAATAAAGTCTTTGAATTACATAACAGAGCAAAAGGAGTATCATGGTGTAAGAATAAAGATGATAGGAGTAGTTGGTAATACGAGAACACCTTTCGATATAGACATAGGAGTGGGAGATGTTGTTATTCCTAGGCCAAACAAGAGAAAACTAGATGTGTTATTACCGGAATTTAGTAGTCCAGAAGTACTCACATATTCTTTAGAATCTACGATTGCAGAAAAATGGGATGCAATAATTGATAGAATGGAGTTCAATAGTAGGATGAAAGATTTTTATGATATTTATTTTCTAGCTATGAATTATGATTTTGAAGGAAGAAAGTTACAAGAAGCAATTTTTGAAACATTAGATAATCGTGGTAGAATATATGATAAATACACCTTAAATCAGGTAAACTCATTAAAAAAGGATAGGCAAATTGTTTTAAGGTGGAACTCATTTATCCAAAACACAATTGAAGTAGATATAGATTTAGATGATGTAATAAATGTTATTACAGATTTCATTAGAGAACCATTTGAAAGTATAATCCATGAGCGAGAATTTTTTCTGAGATGGAGCAAATCAGATAGGGAATGGAATTAAGATAGAAAAGTTCTAAGTGTTATTTTAAATTCGGTCAAATTTGTACATAGTTTATCAAGCTGGAGGTGCAGGAATGAATATAGAGGCTTATGACCTTGACTCACTTAGAAAAATAGTGCGAACTCTTCAAAAAGAAAATGAAGCCTTGAAATCTCAGTTAAAAAAGGCAGATATTGCATTCGATGCTCCTAATCCATTTGATGAAACTATAGAGAGTAATAATGAGTATGATCCTGATCAGGGAGAGCGTATTCTTGGAAGATATATAACTGAGGATTTAGCAAAAAGATATTTTGCTATGTTTTGGGGTAGAGAAGATGTTTATGCCAAAAGAGGGAAAAATGGCGGATATTTTCCGCAGTGTGATAACAGATGGAATGATGCCTTGTGTCCAAAACAACGTGGTGAAAAAATGT
>CAZDWP010000200.1:0-4513 GCA_964508985.1 uncultured Herbinix sp.
CAGTGACTTGTCGCCAGTTTCATAACTTGACCTTCGCTCCACGTAAATAACCTACCAAAACCAGTAGCAACCTCACGTTTCTACGCTATCAATGTCACAACATTTGATATTATACACCACAGACATACCATTTGCAAGCATTTTTTTTATATAAAAAACCTTTATAAGTAGAGACATTCTATAAAAAGTATTTCTTTACAGGATTATAGCCTAATACTGTCCAGATTCCTGTATCACCGGGTCTTAATAGCTGTTCTAAATGCACGTACTCTGCTAAATATCTATAGTGTTCTATTCATCTAAATTCCTTCCTTATATAGTGTTTATTAATTATATAATAAAAAATGAATATTAGCCTCAGGCTTTTATCTCCCATCTACCAGATGCTCCACATGGAAGCACTAATCCATTACTTGTGACAGGTAGCCCTATCTCATCAGCGGTCACAACACCGGAGTACTTCTTTCCAATTTCCTCTGAGATCATATAGGATAATACCCCCGCCTGCAAGCCTGTGGTATATGAATTAATAAGGAAGAAAAGCGGTTCTTCATTAAGAAGCTTTGCGCATAACTGTACAAATGGATATATGCTATCTTCTATCTTCCATACCTCACCCTTAGGGCCTCTACCATAAGAGGGGGGATCCATAATAATGGCATCATACTTATTTCCTCTACGTATCTCCCGCTCAACGAATTTAACACAATCATCCACAATATATCTGATAGGAGCATCAGCCAGGCCTGAAGCATGAGCATTTTCTTTAGCCCAAGTTACCATCCCTTTGGAAGCATCCACATGGGTAACAGCCGCGCCTGCCTTAGCGGCAGCCAGTGTAGCCCCTCCTGTATATGCGAACAAATTAAGCACCTTAACCTGTCTTCCCTTTTCCTCTTTTATCTTATCAGAGAACCAGTCCCAATTAACTGCCTGCTCAGGAAACAGACCTGTATGCTTAAAGTTAAAGGGCTGTATATTAAAGGTTAGTTCCTTATAATTAATAGCCCACTGCTTAGGAAGATTAAAAAATTCCCACTCACCTCCACCCTCCTTGCTTCTATGATAATGAGCATTCATATTAGTCCAGCCTTTATGGTTCTTTGGGGTACCCCATATAACCTGTGGGTCCGGTCTTACCAGGGTGTACCGTCCCCAGCGCTCCAGCTTTTCACCTTTCGAGGTATCAAGCACTTCATAATCTATCCAATTCTTTGCGATCCACATTTTCTTCCCTCTTTCCTATTCTGTATAGGCTTTTTCATTTCTTCTATATTAGTATTTGATTTTATTGACTTATTATAAACCAGCATAAGCATATTTACAACTCCGCTTATAAGCATATGCTTATTTAGTTTTCTCTTATTATTCTAACCATTTTTTAACTTGATTTTATAGTTCATTCATTATAAACTTAATATTGTAATAGCTTAATAATAATGGTTGTAGATAATATACAGCCCAATACATAAGGAGGGTTATAAATGGGAATATTAACAAGATTTAGAGACATAATGTCAGCAAACATCAACTCACTTTTAGATAAGGCCGAGGATCCTGAGAAGATGATAGATCAATGCTTGAGGAACTTAAATTCTGACCTTGGTAAGGTTAAATCAGAGACAGCTGCTATCATGGCAGAGGAACAAAGAGCTAAGAGAGTCCTTGATGAATGTAATGAGGAAATCGATGAAATGCAAAAATTTGCTGTCAAAGCATTAGAATCAAACAACGAGGCCGATGCTCGTAAATTCCTCGAGAAGAAAGCATCCCTTGCATCTAAGCAACCAGGCCTTGCAGAAGCATATGATCTTGCCAAGGCTAATGCAGCACAAATGAGACAAATGCATGATAAGCTAGTAGGAGATATTGGCGAACTCGAGTCAAGAAAAGATATGATTAAAGGCAAGCTTGCCGTTGCAAAGACTCAGGAGCGTATCAATAAAATGGGTTCCTCAGTTGCAAGTGCAAATAATTCAATCTCTAGCTTTGAAAAATACGAGGATATGGCTGATAAGGCTCTTGATAAGGCAAATGCCATGGCGGAGCTTAACCGTTCCTCTAATGACCAGTCCATTGAAGATCTTACTAAGAAATACACCACCGATATATCCGTAGATGATGAGCTGGCAGCATTAAAAGCAAGTATATCGTCCAAGCAAAATCCGGACAATTAGCATCGTTCATATAAGGAAAAATGTCCGCTGATATAAATTTATGCGGACATTTTTTATCGCAAATGCTAATAGACATTCATAAGGGGGTTAGAAGACGTGGTAACACAATATAAATGTACTAATTGCGGAGCTGATATGGCTTTTGACACAGGCTCTGGAAAGCTTAAATGCGGTAGCTGTGGTCGGGAGGATAGCATTGAAAGTATGGCAGGTCAACCTGACCTCCCTAGTAATGCGCAGGTGTCTTATGATCTAGATGAGGATGATAAGAAGGCTTTACAGAATTCCTTTGACAATGATTATGAGGATCCTTCACCTGATGATGAAACAATCCATCATCCAACCTTTAAGGAGGGTGATGTTACCGAATATAATTGTAAGAATTGCGGTGCTGTCCTATTAACCGACACGCAGACAACCGCTACTAGATGTAGCTTTTGTGGTGCAGGTATAGTCATCAGTGACCGTCTGTCAGGAAGTCTTGCACCTGAAAGTGTGATTCCCTTTTCTATCAGCAAGGCACAAGCCCAGGAAGCATTTAAAAAATGGTGTAGGAAAGGTCTTCTGACTCCTAGTGACTTTAGAGTCGCCGATAGAATCAAGGATATTACAGGCCTATATGTACCCTTTTGGCTATATGACCTGAACGGAAAAGGGGAGGCCGAGGCTACATGCACCAGAGTCAGGACTTACTCAAGAGGAGATTGGATATACAAGGAAACAAAATACTACCATGTATATCGTAAGGTAGATTTAGATTATCTAAAAGTTCCATGTGATGCATCTAAGAAGATGGACGATACCATGATGGATAAACTAGAGCCCTATCCTTATAATAGTATTAAGGAATTCCAGATGCCTTACCTTGCGGGATATATCGCCGAGAAATACGATTATGACGATGATGAGCTACTACCGAGAATAAAAAACCGCGTACAATCATATGTAGATTCATATATAAGATCTACTATATCAGGCTATTCAACCGTTCATTATAATAGAAAGAGTATAAATGTCAAAAAGAAGAATTCCGATTATGCTCTACTACCTGTATGGATGGTTTGCTATGATTTTAGGCAGGCAGAGCATACATTTGCCATGAATGGCCAGACTGGTAAAATCGTAGGCAAGCCTCCCATCAGCCCAGGAAAGGTCGCCGCATGGTTCTTTGGTGTATCTGGGGGAAGCTTCCTTCTGTTTCGTATAGTGACTTTAATTCTAGGAGGTGGATTCTTATGGTTCTAAAAGATAACCGCTCAAGAAACATGGTAAAACATATAGGCAGATTATTATTCTGTTTAGCGCTTATCCTAACCGCTATGCTACATCTCCTACCTAATAATAAGAATAGCCATATGGCTGTATATGCTTCCTCAAATGAAGCAGAAGTCACCGAATCCGCTGTAGATGATAGACGAGTATACGATGAAGCAGGGCTACTGGATACTTATGAAACACAGGAGCTTGAAGACTTAAGCCATGAATACGGCGAAAGGGCAGGCATCGAAATCTATGTACTGACTAATGATGATAAAAATGCCACTAATCCAGAAAAATATATAGAGGATTTTGAGGATCAGCTGCCTGTAGGTGACAGAGTATATTTTCTTTATGATTCTCGAGACAGTGATGAGCCAGAAATATTTATGGAGGGATTTGGTCTAGCAGAAACCTATATACACTCCAAGAGAGTTGACAAAATATTTGATAATGTTGCGGATTACTTAAAGAACGATCATTATTATGATGCATTCAAGACCTATATAATTATGTCAGCTAATTATATGGAGGATGACTCCGAGCTAAACTATGACTATAACTATAGATATGATAGTACGCCAGAAGGCTTTGATCCCGATAATGAATACAGCTACGATGAATATGATTATCAGGGACATTATGATAAAGAAGCTTTTATGAATAGTATTTTTATTAATTTCTGGTTTCAGCTAGTTGTTGCTCTAATAATTGGCGGAATCGTGGTTGGAGCCCTGGCATATCGTTCAAGCGGAAGGATGACAGCAGGTGCCAGAGATTACCTGGACAGAAGTCGTGGAGGTCTTATCGGAAGAAGAGATCAATACATCAGATCATCTGTAACAAGATGGAGAAAACCTCAGCAAAACTCCTCTTCAGGTGGAGGCAGAGGTGGCTTTAACTCAGGAGGCTTTAGAGGTGGTATCTCTGGCGGAGGACGCTCTCACAGCTCTGGAGGAAGAAAGCTGTAACATTAAAGCTTAATGATTTACATGGATATAAAACATAAATAGTAATAAAAATATATGGGAGGTGCATAACATGGGATTATTCTCAAAACAATTTGCAAATGTCGTGGA
>CAZDWP010000201.1:0-1509 GCA_964508985.1 uncultured Herbinix sp.
GAGGAGCGCAATCGCTCCGTTGTAGCTTATATAAACTTTAAAATATTGAGGAGCGCAATCGCTCCGTTGTAGCTTATATAAACTTTAAAATATTGAGGAGCGATGTAAATGTCAGGATTTAGTGGAATGAATATTAGTGCCAGTGGAATGACTGCTCAAAGGCTACGAATGGACATTATTTCACAGAATATTGCCAATGTAAGTACCACCCGTGATGAGAACGGCAATCCTTACAAACGTAAGGCAGTGATCTTCTCCGAAAAAGATGCTACACCCTTTCAAGAGGTGTTTATGAGGACTGCAGGGGTAGTCGGTAGCGGGGTTAAGGTAAACCGTATAGTCGAAGATAATAAGGCTATGCGAAGAATATATGATCCTAGTCATCCGGATTCGGATGAAGATGGCTATGTAACTTATCCCAACGTTAATATTGTTCAAGAAATGACGGATTTAATAGACGCTACCAGATCCTATGAGGCTAATGTAACTGCCTTTAATGCTACTAAGAACATGGCTCTTAAGGGATTAGAAGTGGGTAAATAGGGGAGGAGAGTTCCTCTGTGGTTGATTGCTGATTATATAGCATATTGAGGAGAAATATAATATGGATATACAGAGTATAGGCAATATAAATGAGATAAATGTAATTGGTGGTTTAAAGTCTGCTTCAGCTGTAAAGGAGAACAGGAACGCTGCTTTTGAGACCTTGTTTGATGCGGCTACTAATATGATCAAGGAGACTAATCAATATACTAATGAAGCTGAAGAAGCTGAGATGGCTTTTTCACTAGGCCTATTAGATAACACTCATGATTTGCAGATCGCACAGCAAAAGGCAAACCTGGCATTGCAATATACAGTTGCGGTTCGTAACCAGGTATTGGATGCATATAAGGAAATTATGAATCTTCAGTTCTAGATTATAAATCAATTACTTAGGAGTAGGTATAATGGCGGAGAGGCTTAGGCAAATACCCAAACAATTGTTAGAATTTTGGAATAAATACACACCGAAACAAAAGACCATCCTAATCAGCGTGGTCAGCATTATAATCTTAGCATTTGCAACATTAATATACATAACTGGACGGGTAGAATATGAAGTACTTACCATAACTGAGACCTCTAAGGAGGCTAGTGAAGTTATTGATCTACTAGAATCTGAAGGTATGAAGCATAAGCTTGATTCTGATAACTTAACTGTTTCAGTTGATATAAAAAGTTATTCTGATGCTGTACTATTGTTGGCAAGTAACGATATGCCATCAACCGGAATAACCATGGATGAGCTACTTAATAACAGTCTCAGTACAACAAACAGTGATCGTAATCTTAAGTTAAATCTATACATTCAAAATCAATTAAGAAGATATATAAAGACTATGGAGGGTGTCCAGGAAGCAGAGGTATATTACATACCGGTGGATGACTCTAATTCTATTCTTACCACTCAAAGAGAAACAAGCGCAAGCGTTCTTCTTAGGGTAGATGATGATTTTGAGAAGGACA
>CAZDWP010000201.1:1609-4500 GCA_964508985.1 uncultured Herbinix sp.
GTTCTTATCGTAGCATTACTAGTATTCGTGGTGTTTAAGGGCATAGGACCTGTTGAGGTTACCGAGCTAGAACCGGAATTGTCAGTTGAACAGCTTCTGGCTACTACTAAGGAAAATCAAACTATTGATGATATAGATTTTAATGAAATATCAGAGGTACGCAGGATGATTGAGAAATTTGTTGATGAGAAGCCTGATGCGGTTGCACAGCTTCTTCGTAACTGGTTAAATGAAGATTGGGATTAAGGAGGTAGATAAATGGCAAAAACAAGTGGTGATATCACAGGAACACAGAAAGCGGCTATATTACTAATCTCCTTAGGACCGGAGCGATCGGCTAGTATATTTAAGCATTTGAAAGAGGATGAGATAGAGTCCTTAACCTTGGAGATTGCTAATACTCGTAGTGTCTCACCTTCAATAAAGGATCAGGTCATGGATGAATTCTATGAAATCTGCCTGGCTCAGCAATATATTGCAGAAGGTGGTATTGCATATGCGAAGGAGCTGTTGGAGAAAGCTCTCGGTGCCGATAAGGCTAGAGATGTTATAGGAAAACTTACGGCCTCCTTACAGGTTCGTCCCTTCGAATTTGTTAGAAAAACAGACGCTTCGCAGCTACTGAACTTTATACAGGATGAGCATCCTCAGACCATAGCTCTTATTCTTTCATACCTTTCTTCATCTCAGGCGTCCACAATAATATCTTCTCTTGCTCCAGACAAGCAGGCTGATGTTGCTAAGCGTATAGCTATGATGGACAGGACATCACCAGATGTTATTAAAGAAGTTGAAAAGGTGCTAGAACGAAAGCTGGCTTCGTTAATGAATCAGGATTACACAATTGTAGGTGGCGTAGATTCCATAGTAGAGATTCTAAATACCGTAGACCGTGGAACAGAAAAGCATATTATGGAGACACTGGAAATCGAAGAGCCTGAGCTTGCCGATGAGATTAGAAGAAAGATGTTCGTATTTGAAGATATTCTTAGTCTTGACGATAAATCTATTCAAAGAGTTCTTAGAGAAGTTGATAATAACGAGTTGTCAGTTGCTCTTAAGGCCGCAGGTGAAGAGGTACAAAATGTTATATTTAATAATCTTTCAAAGCGTCTTGCAGCCATGATAAGAGAGGATATGGAATATATGGGACCTGTACGCTTAAAGGATGTAGAGGAAGCACAGCAGAGAATTGTTAATGTAATCAGAAAGCTGGAGGATTCCTCTGAGATCATTATTTCCAGAGGCGGAGGTGACGAGATTATTGTCTAACGTAATAAAATCCTATACCATCCGATATGAGCCGAATAGTAAGATGACCATAGACTACAAGGATAGAGATGAGGAGCTGCAAGCCAGAAGAGTAAGTAAGCTCCCTGTATCACAGATTGAAGAGGGCTTTGAGGAAGGGATTATGGCAGTTCTAGTAGATCCCATAGTTTCCGAGGAGGAGCAGAGGAAGAGGGCTGAAGCTATAACGCTAAATGCCAATAAAGAAGCTGCCGCTATCTTGGAATCTGCCAAGGAGGAAGCAAGAAGGCTCAAAGAGGATACGACAGAAAGAGCCAAAAAGCAAGGATATGAGGATGGAATTAAGAAAGGTAATCTAGAGATAGGGCAGATAAAAAATGACCTATTGGAGCAGCAAAAGCTTCAGAAGGAAGAATACCAGAAAATACTTGCAGGAATCGAAGGACAGGTAACCGAGCTTTTAATTTCCTTAATCACAAAGTTAACAGGAATTTTTGTAGAGGATAAGACAGATATTATCCTTTATTTAGTAGAGAAGGCTCTAGCAGGTGATGACAGAGCAGAGAATTATACAATACGGGTAAGCAGGGATGATTTCGAGGTGCTATCCTCTAAGAAGGAATATATAGAAGGAGTAGTAGGCCAAGATATTCAGATTACCTTTGATGGACAGCTTACCAAAAACCAATGTTTTATAGAAACAGAAAGCAAAGTAATCAACTGTAGCCTAGATGTGCAGTTAAATAATCTAATTGCTGATTTAAAACTGCTATCAAGTATTTAGTAATTATTGATTATATCCGATATACATGTTAAGCAGATTAGTCCATGATAAACAGCACTTTTTTTATGACACCCTTTACATGTCAGCTACTAATCTGCATATGTAAAAAATAGAAAGCAGGAAACGATGAAAGTCATTAACTTTGATAAATATAGCCAACTTTTAGATAAAAGTTATCATACAGAGATAGGAAAGATAATAAAAATGGTTGGCTTAACCTTAGAGGCTACTGGTCCTACATCCAACCTGAACGATGTATGTTACATAACCACCGATGCCAAGGAAAAGAAACTAGCTGAGGTGGTAGGCTTTAGAGATAATAAAATACTTCTTATGCCCTATGATGATATGACTGGTGTGGGAATTGGAAGCATGGTAGAGAACTCCGGAGGTTCTTTTCGGGTTCCGGTTGGTGAGGAACTTCTAGGAAGAACCATAGATGGACTAGGTAATCCCATTGACGATGATTCCATACATGGGAAGCATCTAAACTGTTCACGTTATTATGAGGCGGAATCAGCCCCTCCCGACCCTTTAAAACGAAAGATCATTAATGAGGTGCTACCATTGGGAGTAAAAGCAGTAGATAGCATGCTCACAGTAGGTAAGGGACAAAGAATTGGTATATTTGCAGGAAGCGGAGTAGGAAAAAGTACATTACTTGGCATGTTTGCAAGAAATACAAAGGCAGATATAAATGTCATAGCACTAATCGGAGAGCGCGGTAGAGAGGTCCGAGAATTTATAGAGAGAGATTTAGGCGAAGAGGGACTAAAGCGTTCTGTTATCGTCGTAGCGACTTCGGACAAGCCTGCTTTGATTCGTAAGAAGGCCGCCAAGACTGCTACGGCCATTG
>CAZDWP010000202.1:0-4479 GCA_964508985.1 uncultured Herbinix sp.
TTCTATAAGAAATTCCATATTCCTGTAGCACGGTTGAGAATTTGCTTCCGTTAGGCCTAGTGTGTGAGAAGGATGTCTTTGTCTCCTGGGCACGCTTATCAGCTGCTGCTTTTAATGTAGCATTTGTGGTAAGAGAAGAAAGTCCTGCCTTTGAACGCTCAATATTAACAAGTCTTAAAACTTCTTCTGCGTATCCTTGATTGCTTCCTGAATTATTAGCAGGTGGTGTTGTGGGTTCCGGTTTGGATGGAGTAGTTGTAGGTGCTGGTTTGGATGGAGTAGTTGTAGGTTCCGGTTTGGAAGGAGTCGTTGTAGGTGCGGGTTTTGTAGGAGCTTCCTTATCCCCTATTAAGGATAGGATATCCTCTAAGGAACTGATATTCTGGATATTACCCATATTAATATTCCTAAACCCGTTCTCCTGTAGCTCTTTTACAACGTCATTTGTTGAGTCACAATTGGATAAATCAACATTCTTATATACATATACATTATTACCCTTAGATTTAAAATCATTATTATAATCAGAAGCCTTATTCTGAGAATTGTTTGCAGCAATATTTTGGTTATTATTCGTTACAGGCTTCTTATTTGCATTCTTAGCTGTGTTCAGTCTTGTAGCTTCTTTATTGACATTTGCATTATCTGCTTTCTTATAAGAGGATTTTTTACTATCCTTTTTATCTTTATTAGCTACTTTGGTTTTCTCTTCCTTTTTGTCCTTCTTATCTTTCTTTACTTCTCTTTTTTCCTTTGTATTATCAGTATCGACAATTTCAATATCTTCAGCCTTAGGGGTAGCTTCCTCTACCTCAGAAGCTTTATCTTCTACTTTCTCCTGGGCTTCTAGCTTTGCCTCATCAGTATAATCTCTATCCTCCACTACTTCGGCGTCTTGCTCTATATTAACCTGCTGTTTATTGCTCTCTATGATTACTTCATCATTAGATGTAAACTGATTAATGCCGAATGTACCTGCAATTGACAGTGCCAGTGAACATAAAGTTACGATTAGTTTCTTCATTCTTTATACCTCCTATTGGGTGTCTGTCTTGCTGCTAATTAAGACTACCACAGTAGAACATAGTCTTCAACCGTCAAATATTGGCGCTTCTCCTAATTATTGGGATTTAGCACTATGATTTTTACCTATGTACTAGCATGATTTGTAATGCTTTTTTAAAAAATATTTTAATCTAATATAGCGTAAATGCTGTATTTTACGCTCTTTCAGACATGTGTAATACCTTAATACCTACTAGGGGATAGGTGAGAGGTTCTACACTTTCTTAGGAGTATTCTAACGCATATTTTGTTTCATTAGTTTTAATTTAATGTTACAAATATATTAATTTTCCTTATAAATCTTCCAATATTTACAAAATTAATGTATATACGCCATCTCGAGCTTACGTATAATAAGATCCATATTTGAATATTTATCGTCAATCTACTTACACTAATAATATAAGAGATGCAGATTATAAAACTTATTATAGAAGGAGAATACTTATGAATATATTTGATGATAACAGAGCAACGCCAAAGAAAAGAACAGGAGTAAAGAATAATATCAACTCTCCTGCTAAAGAAAATGATAATGATAATAATCAGGCTCAGACAATAGCACCTGAAATAGCTCAACCCAATCCTTCCAGTGCCACCCCCACTATTCCGACCGAAATGCCAGCAAGGGATATAAAATGAATAAATAAGGCTGTTTTATATCGTGGGGTATATTTAGTCCCTCACACACTGATTGGTAGTACAGATACTATAATATAAAACAGCCTTATTTATTCTGGTTTTGCGTCTCTAAGAATTCTTCTGAGGAATTCTCTTGTACGTTCTTGCTTTGGATTGTTGAATATTTCTTTAGGTGTACCTTCCTCTGCTATAAGACCCTGATCCATAAATACTACCCGGTCTGCTACCTCATTGGCAAATCCCATCTCATGGGTTACCACTAGCATGGTTAATCCAGTCTTTGCAAGATCCTTCATAACAGTCAGTACCTCCCCTACCATCTCGGGATCTAATGCTGAGGTTGGCTCATCGAAAAGCAGAACATCAGGCTCCATAGATAGGGCTCTAGCAATAGCCACCCTCTGCTTCATACCTCCCGAAAGCTGACGAGGTTTGGCATTGATATACTGTTCCATGCCAACCACCCTTAAGTACTTCATAGCAACCTTTTCAGCTTCATCCTTGTCACGATGAAGAACCTTCATCTGCCCAATTGTACAGTTGCTAAGTACGTTATGGTTATTAAATAAGTTGAACTGCTGGAACACCATTCCGAGCTTTGTTCTATATGCATAAACGTCATGCTTATTGTCCAAGACGTTATTATCGTGATATAGGATTTCTCCTCCACTGGGTTTCTCTAGTAGATTAATACAACGAAGAAGTGTTGATTTTCCTGAGCCTGAAGCTCCGATGATACACACTACCTCTCCCCTATTCACAGTGAAATTGATATCAGATAATATTTCATTATCACCAAATGATTTGCTTAAATGTCGAACTTCTATTATATTATCCATTATTACCTCCATACCTGCTCATGTTTACTTGTGCTAAGCCTAGTATCTGGTCTGCTCATCCTTCTTTACCATGTCCTCGGGTCTCGCCACCTGCATCTGATTCCCTGGAATTACGTTGAAATTCTCAGGTCCATCCATTTTCTTCTCAATAAGTCTAAGTATTCTGGTTATTGTCAAGGTCATTACTAGATATATTATACTAGCTATCAAAAACGGCTCAAAAAAGCGGAATACATTGCCGGTAACCGAGCTTGTCTGGTAAAATAATTCTGTAACTGAGATTACGTTTAGTACTGAGCTGTCCTTAATGTTAATAACAAACTCATTGCCCATAGCAGGTAGAATATTTCTTACTACCTGAGGAAGCACCACATATAGCATCGTCTTAATATGGTTCATTCCTATGGCATGAGATGCTTCAAACTGTCCCTTATCAACTGATATAATACCTCCACGTACTATCTCAGCAGTATATGCACCGGTATTAATTGAAACAATAAATATACCCGCAAACATCTTGTTCATATCTATGTTGAAAAGCATAAGTGATCCATAATAAATAACCATGGCTTGCACAATCATCGGAGTTCCTCGGAACACTTCGACATAGATAGAAAGAAGGGTATTGATAACCTTTAGTATGGCTCTCTTGGCTTTATTGTCGGGCAAGGGAATTGTTCGGATTGTACCTATGATTAAACCAATTATAGCTCCAATGATTGTTCCAATAATAGCAATATATAAGGTTACTCCCGCTCCTCGTAGAAACATAGGCCAATACTTTACAATTATTTTAATAAACGAACTCCATGTCATAATTTTAACCAAGCCTTTCTAATTACTAAAGAATGGAGGCGACCCTAAAATACTTTGAGTATCCTAAGACAGCCTCCAAAGTCTACTTTCCTTATTCAGATGCAGGTTGGTTCTTAATTGCATCATCCATTATATCAATTCGTTCCTGTTCAGAAATCCCAGCCAGAATTTTATTGATATCCTCTGTTAATTCGCTATCTTTTCTAAGTCCTACAGCTATTGCTGTATCATCAGAAGATGTTTCAAAGCCATCCTCAAATACTACCATGGCAAAATTACTGTTAGCTGCTGTAGCACTTACACCCTCAGGACGCTCGGATACATATCCGTCAATCGCACCTGCCTCTAAGGCAACCCGCATTGCTGTAAAGTCGTTCATAGCTGTCTGCATGTTAACACCTTCGATTTGTTCAATTACTGTGTAATGGAAGGTATTAAGCTGAGCAGTGACTTTCGCTCCTGCAAAATCAGATATCTTTGTGGCGTTCTCATAAGCCCCGCCTTTTTGTACTACCATAACAAGATCAGACTCATAATAGTTGTCAGAGAAGTCTATAGACTCCTTACGGTCTGCCGTAGGAGACATACCCGCGATAATGGCATCAATCTTTCCTGATACTAATGCCGGTAATAATCCATCCCAGTCTGTCTTAACAATAACCAGTTCCTTTCCAAGACCTTCTGCAATCTGTTTAGCTATCTCTACATCATAGCCTCCTGCAAATTCTTTAGCTCCATCAATGGGTACAGCTCCATTGGAATTTTCAATCTGTGTCCAGTTAAATGGTGGATAATTAGCCTCTAGACCTACCTTAAAGGTCCCTCCATCTCCAGTCTCTTTCTTGCCACAGGCTACGACAATCATCATTACCATTACTGCCATAATCACTAATGCTATTACTCTTCTTCTCATAATTCTCTCCTCTTCTCCAGAAGTCTTAGCTTCCGTACAACTAATAAGTGAGTAAATAAAAAACCTGAGATTCTCTCAGGTTTGTTTTACACTTTGAGACCTCCACCTTCCCTGAATGAGATAGCACAACTCATAAAGCCGGGGTAGCTTTATGAGACAGTCCTACAGATCTTAACTGTAAGCCCAGCAAATAATACCGAGTAT
>CAZDWP010000203.1:0-4462 GCA_964508985.1 uncultured Herbinix sp.
TTTGATACAAAGCCTCGTTCTTCATACCATTCCTCTGGAGTCAGAAGAATGTTCTTGCAGCGATACTTAACTATAGATGGATTATCTATGTCAAGTATGGCACCACCTATAGAGTATACATAACCGTTACAGGTTTGACATACACCATGGTAGAACATAAGCCACCCTTCGCTGGTTTCAATAGGGGCTGCTCCTCCACCGATTTTAAGTCCTTCCCACAAGTTGTTTCCACGGCTCATCACATGTCTATGCTTTCCCCAGTAGGTCATATCTGGACTTTCACTTAAAAAGATATCGCCGAATGGCGTATGACCACTATCTGAAGGACGGCTTAGCATCATGTAATTACCATTGATTTTTCTTGGAAAAAGGACTGCATTTCTATTGAAAGGAATAAACGGGCTTTCCATCCTTGTAAATGTCTTAAAATCAGTCGTCTTTGCTAGACCAATTGAAGCTCCATAAAAATCCTGACACCAAATTATATAATATGTATCCTCGACTTTAACAAGTCTGGGGTCATACGCATAGACAGGCATGACCGGATTATTGTCTTCATCCACAAAGGGTATCTTTTTCCCCTCGAACTCCCAATGAATTGCATCTTTACTTCTTCCAAGATAAATATGTGGAACTCCGTCGGTTTGTTCTCCTCGAAAAACTCCGATAAACCCATCCTCATAGGGCATTACAGCACTATTAAAAATTCTTGCGACACCCTCGATTGGATTTCTTCCAATTATGGGATTCTCTGAATATCTCCAAACAGGCGCATTCACTATACCTTCCGGTCTTTCCTGCCATGGCATATTGGATACAGGGGGTGCTATCATTTTAAGATTACTCATGTTTTCCTCCTTGCGAATTTATATCATTAATTTTGCTATAACTCTTTTTCTTTGCCACTATATGTTTTGCATGTTTATTGTACTATGCATCAACATTAGCACACTGTTATGAAATAGTCATTATATAATTTTATATGACTTATTGCACAAAAATAAGCATCGTTATTCCTGTATGGGAATAACAATGCTTATTGATAATAGGGTTATAATCTCATATATCCATATCCATTGACTATTGCATCCAGTTTCTGCCCTGTTCTACAAAGCGGACATTCATTAATATTATAGCTTTGATAATCTGGGAGGTCTTTCTTTCTAAATATTGAATTAACTTTTATACCATCCACCTCGTCTACGGCAGAAAATATAGCGCTAATCCCGTTCACCTCTCCGCCATAGTATTTAATAGCCTCTAGGCTTCTTCTTATGGTATCTCCTGTCGTAATAGAAGCAACAAGAAGAAGAACCTTTTTATTAAATATAGCACCTTGATTACAATCTCGGAATATCATCTGACCATTTGTGTTATATTCCGGAGGAATAATATACATGGTCTTATGGGCATTCATTGAACGTATGCCCGCAGCAGTCAGTTCCTGGGCTAGGAAGCCTCCAATAACCTCACAATTATCCAAGCAAACTATTGAGTCGATTACCACATTATTAACATACTGCATCGATATCACACGAGCAGCTTCAGAAGCCTCACTTAACCGTGACTTAGTTGCAGTTAAATCAATATAAAGATTAATGTGAGAATGGGATGTTGCAAAATGTCCTGGAATCACCTTTAGTGAAACCTTCTTGCTTGTAGGTGCATGAATCTTAATTGATCTTGCTTCCATAACATGACCCCTTTCTAAATATAAAATTGATAATTACAGTAATTGAATATTCCAACTCTCGCGGCTTATTCCTACTTATGGTATCTTGTATATATCTTCTGTGTAAGGGTATCAATACTAGACTATAACTTGCTTAAAATTATGAAATGTAAGTGTGTTCTTAAGAGATTAGCAAAAGGTGTTTTCCTAACATAGATTGTTATTAGATCTTATCTATATTATAGCCCATATTTTAGGAAAATACAACGACTTCTAAAGCTCAATTATCCTGTTAGCAACTGTTTCTCCAAACCTTTCATCATGCTCCACAAATACCACTGTCGGCTTGTATTCTGTGATTGCCGCCTCCAGCTGCTTGCGAAAATATATATCCATGTAATTTAGTGGTTCATCCAGAAACAATATGTGATTTGCTAGCGACAAAGCCCTTGCCATCTCCAGCTTTTTTATCTCACCATTACTAAAGGTCTCTATAGGCCTAGCTAAAAAATTATGAGGAAGGTCAAAACTTAAGCAAAGCTCATACCAGTATAAATGGTTATCATTAAAGTAATCCTTAGGGTAGCCTCCTTTTAGAAAAGGCTCCTGATATGAGAATGCTATATCGAGTCCTGTTGTGTGGTATATATTGCCCGACATAATCTCACCATCAATATCGTCTTGCTTTTCATCCAGATTACGGCTTTTACTCAGTAACCTAAGAAGCGTACTTTTCCCTTTGCCATTTTCTCCACGAAGCCAGATAATATCTCCCTGATTAATGGTTAGGCTAAGGTCCTCAATAAGAGCATTTTTAGTATATCCAAAGCTTATATGATCTGCGATCAGTAGCCACGGCGCCGAGTATAAATCATCACCTTGATTAAGTTGTAATTTCTTTTCTTTTTCAAAGTTACGAAGTAGCAGCTTTTTTTCATGGATATTATCTAGTATTCTTTTCTCAGACATTTTTGCCTGTCTCATATATGCTTGACTTCCATTGGTTCTAAAATGTCCAGCAAATTCAGATTTCTGTTTGTTCGCCGCCCCTGCCCAGCTTCTACTTGTTTTTGCTCTTTGTTCCAAAGAGACGATTTCCTTTTCTAGCTTCTCCTTTGTTCTAAGTTCATACTGCTCTATTAACTCCTTATTCTTAAGCCAAGACGAGTAGTTTCCCTTTTCTATCTCAATTGATTTCTTATTGATGGACAGAATGTGATCGCAGACCGCATCCAGAAACTGCCTATCGTGAGATACTACTATGAAACCCTTTTTTCCTTTGAGATATTTTGCAACAATCCTTTTCCCTTCCATATCAAGATGATTTGTCGGTTCATCAAGTAGCACAAACACATTTTGTTTTAAGAATAGGGTAATCAAATTAATCTTGGTTTTTTCCCCTCCCGACAGTGTGTTATAATCTCGTTCTAAGAGTGACTCTGAAAGCTTCATCAAATTCATCTCTCTAAGAATCCTACTCTCAATCTGATAGCCCTCCAGATCAATATACTTTTGCAGGCAATCCATATCCTCTAAGTTATTCTCCAATGTTCTTAGTCCACCTATATTCTCCTTAATAACATCCATTATCCTAGAAAATTTAAGTCCCATTGGATATGGAAAGAATTCTGTATTAATAGATTTATTAATTCTTCCTCGGTCCGGCAAAAGCTCACCATGTAGTAATCTCAACAATGTAGTCTTGCCTCTGCCATTCCTTCCTATAAGTCCAAGTTTCCAATTACTATCAAGATTAAGATTCACATCCTCGAAAATCGATTCAAAATATTCCTTATAATAAAAGCTCATGCTTTCTAAAATTATTTGCGCCATAATCGCACTTCCTCTCCTAAATATATATGCCTAGTAATAAATCCGCTTTTACGGTTAGGCAGGAATGCGACCGATACTGCGTCGCATTACCTACATGCTTCTCTTAAAAAAATAAACATTATGATACCTCGCTTTCTGATTGCATCCTTGCGGAGCATTTTTTATTGAATAGGATGAATTTTTCTATTCAATAAAAAAAGAGCCCTCGAAGAAATGAGCATAAAAAATCCCTTTCATAAAATGATTCAAATATAGCAAACAAAAGATAAATTTAACTTTATCTCATTTGTTATATTCATTATTCATCTCATAAAAAGAATTAATTTAGAAAATAAACATATTCTTCGAAACCTCTGTATTTATTATTTTATATATTTCAACCAAATATTAACATAAAACAGGTTTTGCGTCAACCCACCTTTCAGGATATAACTTATTGCTGATGCTTGACTAAATTCTATCTTATATTCGCTCCAAAGGGCATTAGGGCAAGCTTTGCAATCTTAAAGTGCTGCAAGCCAAACGGTATGCCTACAATAGTTATACAGAAAAGCACTCCAATAATGGCTGATTCTATGGCTAGGAATATCCCAGTAAAAAGCAACCAGATTATATTAAGTAAAAGCGAACCTGCCCCACCACCATATACAACCTCCTTACCAAAGGGAAAAAAGCTTAATCCTGCAAGCTTAAAGCACTGCAATCCAACTGGTATCCCAATTATTGTGATACACCATAGACATCCTGCAAGCAACCAGCTTAATCCACTTAAAAATCCTCCGAACACAAACCATATAATATTTCCTAAACATCCCATATCCAATTCTCCTCTGTAAATTATATCTTTTTGATACATATAACGGAGGATTTATCCTCCTAACCCACAACCCCTAGCAGCTTCTGTCCAAAGTAATCCAAGGCTTCATTCACCTCGGTTAAATCATATATCTCTCTTTC
>CAZDWP010000204.1:0-4441 GCA_964508985.1 uncultured Herbinix sp.
CAGCCGCCGTCTTCAGATATGGAGCATACATCCTCATCCTGCCAAATCTGCATAGTAACACCTATGACATCATATCCCTGCTTTTTTAAAAGGTATGCCGCTACGGAGGAATCTACTCCTCCTGACATTCCAACTACCACCTTCTGCATTAGTATCTCCAATCTATAACACTTAGTAGACTATCTCTTCTCTTTCCTCTTCTTCATGAATATCAGTCTTGGGCTTTGCTAATCCCTCTATCTTAATACCATTTTTCTCTGCATAGTCCCATAGGGCTGCGTGAATTGCTTCCTCTGCAAGCAATGAGCAATGCACCTTTACTGGTGGCAGACCATCGAGAGCTTCCATAACAGCTTTGTTTGTAATCTGAAGCGCTTCCTCTATGGTTTTTCCTTTAACCAACTCAGTTGCCATACTGCTAGTTGCTACTGCAGCTCCGCAACCAAAGGTCTTAAATTTTACATCCCTGATTATACCATTCTCATCTATATCTAGGTACATTCTCATAATATCTCCGCACTTGGCATTTCCTACAGTGCCAATACCGCTAGGATTTTCGATTTCTCCCATATTCCTTGGATTTGAAAAATGATCCATAACTTTTTTAGTATACATAGTATTCCTCCATTTATCTGATTGAATTGGTATATCCCAATAGAATTATCTTCTACGAACAAAGTCCTCATACAAGGGTGACATTTTTCTAAGCTTATCCACTGTCTCCTTGATCTTATCAATAGTATAGTCTAACTCCTCCATTGTATTATCCTCATTCAAGGTGAGCCTTAAAGATCCATGAGCTATCTCATGAGGCAGACCGATTGATAGAAGTACATGAGAAGGGTCTAAGGAGCCTGAAGTACATGCTGAACCACTGGACGCACATATATTGTTCATATCCAACATAATAAGCAGAGATTCTCCTTCTATAAATTGAAAGCTAAAGTTAACATTGTTAGGAAGTCTCTTGGTTCTATGGCCGTTAAGCCTGGTATATGGAACCTCAGCAAGCACCCTCTTTATCAAATATTCTCTAAGCTCTGTCTCTTTCTTGGTTCTTTCCTTCATGGTGGTCGTAGCAAGCTCTACGGCCTTGCCGAAGCCTACGGCATAGGGAACATTTTCGGTTCCTGCACGTCTGCCTCTTTCTTGAGCGCCGCCATGAATAAAGGAACGAATTTTTATACCTTTTCTTATATATAAGAAGCCTATACCTTTGGGTCCGTTTACCTTATGAGCACTGGCACTAAGCATGTCTATTCCAAGTTCATCCACATTTATATCCAGCTGGCCAAATGCCTGTACTGCATCCGTATGGAATAACACTTTATGCTTCTTGGCAATAGCTCCTATCTCTTTAATAGGTTGGATTGTCCCTATTTCATTATTAGCAAACATTATAGTGATTAATATTGTTGTAGGACGAATAGCTTTCTCCAATTGATCTAATTTGACAACTCCGTTCTCATCCACATCGACATAGCTTATCTCAAAACCTCTCTTCTGCAGATATTCACAGGTATGCAAGATAGCATGATGCTCAATCTTTGATGTTATAATGTGCTTTCCTTTACCCTCATAAGCCTCTGCAGTCGCTATAAGCGCCCAATTGTCCGCCTCTGTTCCTCCGCCTGTAAAATAGACCTCTGCACTCTCGGTACCTATAGCATTAGCTATGGTGAGTCTAGCCTCATCAAGAGCCTTTTTATTCTGAGCGGCAAATTCATATACACTGGATGGATTACCATACAGCTCACTAAAGTAAGGTAGCATTGCGTCTACGACCTCTGGCTTTGTCTTTGTAGTAGCCGCATTGTCAAGATATATCTTCTTTTCCATGTGGTCATCTCCTAATTATAATTAAGTTACTTTCTAGCATGTCTGATTAGTCTGTTTTACTTGTCTAATACCCGCTTCTGCTTGGACCTTCTTGCTTTCAGCTACAAGGTCAGAGAGCATGATTCCATCCACTGCGTCATTTATACTATCACTTATACGCTTCCACACATATTTTGTTACACATATATCTGAACTGCCGCATGGTGTATCAGTACTATTTAGTTCATAGCAATCCACAGGACTTAAATCACCTTCCAAGGCTCGTAGAATATCGCCTACAGATATTTCCTCAGCAGGCATGGCTAGTATATATCCACCCTGCGCTCCGCGAATTCCATTGACAATACCGGATTTTTTAAGCTTGGCAATAAGCTGCTCTAGATAGTTCATGGAAATGCCCTGTCTTTCGGCAATCTGGCTTAAGGCTACTGCCTCATCGTCGGTATTAACCGCTAGGTCAACTATTGCTCTTAGTCCATATCTTCCCTTTGTTGTTAACTTCATACTACTGCTCCATTCTTCTAATAAACTGCGAAAACTTCAAATAATCGCCGCAATCAGTCCATGGGTTATTGGTTTTTATATCCTACCAATTTAATTCCTATTAAATTACTCGGTATTAAATATATCATTACATAGTATATTTGTCAACAAAAAAATGTGTTATTCATAAGTTATTACTTATTAAAATATATTTAATAAAGACTCTACTGACGGGGTAACTAATGTGAAGGTTAAGCAAGCAGCTATAGCAGGAAGTAGACATATAGGTAGAAGTAATATTCTTAAAGGGACACTAATTCTTACTCTGGCGGGGTTCATCACCAGAGTTATTGGCTTTTTGTATAAAATATTTTTATCAAAGGTTATGGGTGCCGAATGGTTGGGAATATATCAGCTTATATTCCCTGTCTACGGTATAGCCTTCACCATCTATGCAACAGGAATTCAGACAGCATTATCTAGGCTGATTGCTGCTGAAATAGGAAAGAAAAATCCCAAAAATATTGGAAGAATATTAAGGATAGGCTTACTACTTTCTGTCTCCTTAGCCTTGATTCTTTCCTTTATTTTATATAGATTTTCTGATTATGTAGCACTTAGTTTTCTTTTGGAGCCAAGGAGTGCATCCTCACTTCGGATACTAGCAGTCGTATTTCCGTTTTGTAGTATAACCTCATGCATTAACGGTTATTATTATGGATTAAAAAAAGCCGGTGTACCGGCTTCGACACAGCTTCTTGAGCAGATGATAAGGGTAATCGTAGTATATATCGTTGCTTATACAGTTGGCAAAGGTGATTTTCAGGTGACATGTGAAATGGCTGTTCTTGGGCTGGTTATCGGAGAAATCGCCTCTAGTTTATACAATTTTTTATCTCTATTCATTACAAAATCTCCAAAGTCAATGCTATATCCTGGACCGGACCCCGAGGCTGTAACCCTAAGAAGAAAGAATATAATAAAGAACATTCTTCACTTAAGCATCCCTCTATCAACCAATCGCTTATTAATAAATATTCTTCATAGTATAGAAGCTGTACTTATACCGACCATGCTTAGAAGGTCTGGTCTTAGCACAAGTGATTCATTAAGCACCTATGGAACATTAGTGGGAATGTCAATCCCTTTTATAATGTTTCCTACAGCTGTTATAAATTCCTTGGCTGTACTGCTTCTTCCTACAATTTCAGAGGCACAGGCCATGGAAAATGATGACTTGATTGGAAGGACAGCTGCTGCCTCTATTAAATATAGCCTAATAATCGGTATCATTAGTACAGGCATATTTCTTCTGTTTGGTAGAAATCTTGGAATTAGCATCTTCCATAGTGAGGAAGCAGGATCTTATCTTATAGTCCTGGCTTGGATATGTCCACTTATCTATATGACTACCACTTTAGGAAGCATAATAAATGGTCTCGGAAAGGCCCACATTAACTTTATCAATTCTATCGTCGGTACACTTGTCAAGATTCTTCTAATAATATTCATTATTCCACAACAAGGAATCGGTGGATATCTAACAGCTTTACTTATTGGTCAGCTGATTATGACAATTATGGACTCTATATATATAATACGTAATATACATTTTCAATTTGATGCAGTAAATAGTTTATTAAAACCCAGTATAATAGTAGCCATGTCAGGCTTCATATTAAAGAGTATTTATGAATATCTCCATAAAATAACGCAGATACATCAGGCAGTTTTTCTATTGTTATTCTGCTTGCTGTTCTGCGTTATATGCTTGATTTTATTTATTATTACCGATACGATTAGTAAATCGGATTTCAAATAAGTGATTTATATAGCATATAGCTATTCTTTCCCTTGTTCTTGACCTGATATAGGGCCTTGTCAGCGCATTGTATAAGCTGTTCGTAATGAATCCCATCCTCTGGATATGTTGCAATGCCTACACTGCCTGATATTGAAATATTACAATTTTCATCAACATAAGTCGTATTTAAAGCTTTAATAAGCGTATCGGCTTTTCTGCTAATGGCATTATCATTTTCAATATAGCCTACAAATACCGCAAATTCATCTCCTCCGATTCTACCGATTATCTCACCCTCCGTAAATACGCTATGAA
>CAZDWP010000205.1:0-4409 GCA_964508985.1 uncultured Herbinix sp.
AATAATTAGAGACAGCTATAGGTAGTAGAGAGGGGTCATTGCATGGAGGCAAACAGGAAGAGACAGACATATCAAACTAATATTAACTATATCGATGGCAATACAGCCCGAAAGCAGGCATATGTCGGGCAAAATGCTATGCCTAATTATAGTGCTGTTCCGGAAAGACACAGAGAGTTACCGATACCGAGAAGACCGGTTCAGACACCAGAGAGACAGATTCACAGACAACCAAGACAGTTGTCTGGAATAAGTTTGGCATCTTTCTTTATACTAACTATAGCCATTGCGGCGACATTGTATTTTTGCATTGAGTTTTTAATGCTCCAGCAAAGTCTTAATACTAAGAGAAGTGAAAATGATGCCGCGTATGAGCAGATAAATATGGTTTATGATCTTGATTATGTATATGGCATTGCTGTAAATGAACTTGGGATGGTATACCCTAATAATAATGAAGTAATCACCTTCGAAAGTACTGATGATAGTTATGTAAGGCAGTATGCAGATATACCGAAATAAAGCACAAAATATTGACGAGGTAAGTATATTATGCGTAATCAAACAGAAAGAATTAAGAGTTTCACATCGCGAATGCAAGCAAGATTATTGCTTGTATTTTGTGTTATCACTTTACTCTTGGCGGGTTTGATTGGCAGACTCATATACATAATGCAGACAGACGGAGAAAGATATGCAAAACAGGTTCTTTCAAGACAATCATATGTTAGAGGGGTTCTTCCTTATAAAAGAGGAGAGATACTAGATAGAAACGGTACGGTATTAGCCAGAAGTGAGCTTCGGTATCGGCTTATTCTTGATCCACAAAATCTATTGATTAATTCTGATAAAATTCCAACAACCTTAGAGGCCTTAAAGAATTACTATGAGATTGAGCCTGATGCAATAAATGATATATTGAAGGAAAAGCCGGACAGTAGATATAAGATACTTCTTGATAACCTACAGCTGTCAGATGTTGAGCCTTTTAAGGAGCTTATGAAAGATAGCTCAGACATAAAGAGTCTATGGTTTGAGGAAAAATACGTACGAGCTTATCCCTATGATTCTATCGCATGCGATATCATAGGATTTACATTAACAGATAACAAAGGTTTCTTTGGAATAGAGGAGTATTATAACGAAGAACTTAACGGTAAAAATGGTAGGGAATATGGTTATTATGATGCCTCATTAAACATTGAAAGAATAATTAAGAAGCCTGAAAACGGTCATACCATAGTTAGCACAGTTGACTTAAATGCTCAGAGAATTATTCAAAAGCATATACGAGATTTCAATGAAGAATTCGGTAGCTTAAGCATCGGAGTTATTGCTATGAATCCTAATAACGGAGAAATCCTAGCTATGGCATCAAATGCGGAATATAATCTGAATTCACCTAGAGACATGGAGGAAATCTATAGCCAGGAAGAGTTATCAATCATGTCTCTTGAGGATAAAATAGAAGCCATGAACCTTGTATGGAAAAACGACATTATTAGCTCGGGCTTTGAACCAGGTTCTACATTTAAGCCGTTTACTGTGGCAATAGGTTTGGAAGAAGCAAATATAACAAAGAATAGCAATTTTTATTGTGATGGTGTCGAGCATGTTGGCGGATGGGACATTCAGTGTAGTTCAAGGCATGGGCATGGAGATTTGACTCTAGCAGAGACATTAATGAAATCCTGTAACGATGCTATGATGCAAATTGCTGCCATGGAAGGAAAGAATGAGTTCTATAAATATCAGAAATTATTTTCCTTCGGATTAAAAACAGGAATAGATCTACCTGGTGAGGAAAGTGGGATTATTACCACGCTTGATAAGCTTAATGCATCGGAGCTTGCGACCAGTAGTTTTGGACAGACATTCAATGTATCAATGCTACAGATGGCAGCCGCATATTCATCACTTGTAAATGGTGGTTATTATTATCAGCCCCATATAGTCAAAGAGATAATGAATGATCAGAAGGCCACCATAGAGAAGAAAGAGCCTCTACTTATTAGACGTACAGTCTCTGAGGAGACATCTGAATTTATTAAGGAAACTATGTATCAGACAGTTGAGTTAGGAACAGCAAAGCCGGCTAAGGTAGCCGGATATACAATTGGAGGTAAGACAGGTACAGCAGAGAAATTTCCTCGTGGATTAGACAATTACGTGGTATCATTTCTTGGGGCGGCTCCTGCTATTAATCCAGAGGTCGTATTATATGTTGTTATTGATGAGCCTCAGAATGTGGCTAGACAAGATGACAGTTCCTTAGCAACTAAGCTGTCCAGTCGTATCATGACTGAGCTACTTCCGGCATTAGGCATCTATCCTGAGGGAGAAATTGATTATCTTATACCAGATGAGAATGTAACCGAAGATACAAATGATAATAACCAGGATCAACAAGATGCTGAAAATAATGAAAATGAACAGATAGATGATGAGCAAGAGAATAACCAGCAGGATAATCAGCAGGGCGAAGAGCAAGGCTCTGAGACTGGGACTGAACAAACTGAGCCAGAACAGACCGAGCCAGAACAGACCGAGACTGAGCAATCCGAGCCAGAACAGACCGAGACTGAGCAATCCGAGCCAGAACAGACTAATCCAGAACAGACTGAACCTGTTGAGACTGAAACAGAAGTAAATGAAACAGAAGATGATCCGATAGGATAAAGAGGGGCTAACAGAAAAATGAATAAAGCTCTATCATTTGTAATAAAATGAAACGATAAGAGTTTCAGGATTGATGATATGGCAAAGAGTAGGACATATAACAGGAGAAATATCCTTATCATAGTAATTGTTATATTTTTGGCAACCTTAGGACTTACTGGAAGATTGGTTTATCTGATTATCTTTAAATCAGAGGATTATGCAGTCCGAGCAAAGGGGCTTCATGAAAGGGAGAGGCCGATTAAGGCGGAACGAGGTAGCATCTATGATATTAACGGTATAGAGATAGCTACGAACAAGCCGGTTTGTACTATATCCGTTATCAACAGTCAGATTAAAGAATCGGAGAGAGTAATTAAGGTACTATCGGATGAACTGGGGTTAAGTGAGGAAAGTGTAAGAAAGAGAGTAGAAAAGAACTCCTCAATTGAGAGAATCAAATCTAATGTAAATAAGGAAATTGCCGATAGAATCAGGGAGTATAAACTAGAAGGAGTAATGGTGGATGAGGATTATAAACGTCATTATCCATATGACAGCCTAGCATCAAAGGTTATTGGATTTACTGGGAGTGATAACCAGGGTGTAATTGGCCTAGAGGTAAAATACGAGAACTATTTAAAAGGAATAAATGGAACAATACTTACGCTGACAACTGCATATGGTGTAGAGATTGAAAATGCCGCCGAGGATAGAATTACTCCACAGCCGGGAAATGACCTACACTTAAGCCTTGATGTAAATATACAAAAGTATGCTGAGCAGGCCGCCTATAATGTTATGGAAGCAAAGAGTGCTAATAACGTTAAACTCATCGTTATGAACCCCCAGGACGGCCGGATATAATGCACCAGAATTCAACCTAAATGATCCCTATAGCCTGATAGATGAAATAGCACAGGAGTATGTGGGTGAAACTATAAGTTCTGAAAAACTTAATGAGTTATTGAATGGAATGTGGCGTAATGCATGCCTAAGTGATACTTATGAGCCAGGCTCTGCATTTAAGATAGTTACAGCTACAGCAGCTTTCGAGGAACATGTAGTAGAATTAGATGACAGATTCTTTTGTCCAGGATATAAGAGGGTAGAGGATAGGATTATTAGATGTCATAAAGCAGGTGGTCATGGAAGTCAGAATTTTGTTGAAGGTATTAAAAACTCCTGCAACCCCGTATTTATGGAGATTGGCGCAAGAGTAGGAGCTAAGAAAACCTATGAATATTATAAAAAGCTAGGTCTTTTTAACAGAACCGGAGTAGATATTCCCGGTGAGGCCAATTCAATAATGCATAATATAGATATTATCGGGGCAGTAGAGCTTGCAACCATGTCATTTGGACAGTCCTTTCAGATTACGCCCCTGCAGCTTCTTACTGCGGGCAGTGCTATTGTAAACGGAGGAACCATAGTAACACCACATTTTGGAGTAGAGATAAAAACACCTGATGGAAGAATAGTAAAGACGCTTGAGTATAAGACCAAGGACAATGTTATAAGTAAAGAGACATCAGAGATTATGAAGCAGCTATTAGAGGCCGTAGTATCCGATGGTACGGGTAGAAGAGCATACCTTCCCGGCTATCGTGTGGGAGGAAAGACTGCAACATCCGAAAAGCTACCCAGAAGAACAGGTAAGTATATATCCTCATTTATAGGATTTGCACCAGCTAATGATCCTCAGGTTATAGCTCTTATCCTGATAGATGAGCCAGTGGGAATATATTATG
>CAZDWP010000206.1:0-4407 GCA_964508985.1 uncultured Herbinix sp.
TCAATGATTACAATAGTTATATGGAATAATTCACAAAATCTTTCTTTAGTGCGTTAAACCGTTACGCTTTAAACACCCACAGTATTGACATCCTAATCATTAAATAGTATAATCGGTGCCAGACACCACTTTTGTGCCTGGCACCGTAACAGGCACCTGGTATCGAGTAGCTACTGAAACAGATAAGGAGTCAAATATATGATTATTGTAATGAAGCCAAAGGCTAAGCAAATATCCATAGATCGAGTAAGATCCATTATAGAAGAAAGGGGCTTATATGCTCATATCTCTGCTGGACATGAGGTAACCATTATCGGCGTCGTTGGAGATAAAGCCAAGCTAATGGATCAAAATCTTGCGATCTATGATGAAGTAGATAAAATTGTCAATGTAACCGAAAGCTATAAGCTTGCAAATAAAAAGTTCCATCCCGAACCTACTATAGTAAATGTGGGTAATGTAACTATAGGTGGAGACACCATTGTAATAATGTCGGGTCCCTGTGCTATAGAAAGCAGACAGCAACTACTTGCAACTGCCCATGCGATTAAAAAGGCCGGAGCTCATATTCTTAGAGGAGGTGCCTATAAGCCAAGAACCTCTCCCTATGCTTTTCAGGGACTAGAGGAGGAAGGTCTTTCCTATATGAAGGAAGCCAGAGAAGAAACAGGTCTTCCAGTAGTATGTGAGGTAACAAGTCTTGATGCTATAGAATCAGCCGTCAAATATGTAGATATGCTTCAAATCGGAGCAAGAAACATGCAGAACTTCTATCTCCTTAAGGAAGCAGGAAAGACAAATCTTCCAGTCCTTCTTAAGCGTGGATTATCTGCAACGATTGATGAATGGCTAAATGCCGCAGAATATATTATTGCCGAGGGAAATCCAAATGTAGTGCTTTGCGAGAGAGGCATAAGGACATTCGAGACAGCTACCCGAAATACATTGGATATTAGCGCCGTTCCAGCTATTAAAGCAAAGAGTCATCTGCCTATTATAGTAGACCCAAGTCATGCTACAGGTGTAAGAGATTTTGTAAAACCTCTTTCAATGGCTGCAGTTGCAGCAGGTGCTGACGGACTTATGATAGAAACCCATCCCGACCCCTCCACCGCATTAAGTGACGGTCCTCAATCTCTATCATTTGATCAGTTCGAAGTATTAACCGAAGAACTTCGTCCCCTTGTAACTTTATTGGGAAAAAAGTTTTAGAATATACTTAGTTTATTTAGGAGGACAAATCCTCCGTTGTAGTTTAAGAATATATCTAGTTTATTTAGGAGGATTATGGATACTGACTTTACTATAAACAAAATAGGCTTTATCGGCTTTGGCTTAATCGGAGGCTCTATTGCCAGAGCAATTAAAGCCGCCCGGCCAAACACTCTAATTTATGCCTATGATTATCATAACAATCCACCTAGCGGCGAATTAGAAGAAGCCCTTTCTGATGGAGTCCTTGATTATGTATATGGGGAGCTAGCATCATGCTATTCTGATTGCGATATTATATTTCTATGTGCACCCGTATTGGCTAATATTTCATATTTATCAAAATTAAAGCAAATTGTGAAGCCCTCATGTATCATAACCGATGTTGGAAGTGTTAAGGGTAATATACATGAAACTTCAATAGATCTTCAGATGCAGGATGTATTTATAGGAGGGCATCCCATGACCGGCTCAGAAAAAACTGGTTACAGTAACTCCTATGCTTTACTGCTAGAGAATGCTTACTATATTCTTACACCCACTGTAAGCACACCCTCTAATAAGTTGAACATACTTCAAGACCTTGTTAAGGAAATGGGCTCACTTCCCATTATCCTATCTCCAAAGGAGCATGATGAAATCACTGCCGCCATAAGCCATCTGCCTCATATCATAGCCGCTCAGCTAGTGAATCTAATAAGAGAATCAGACGATATGTCTGATAATAAGAAGCAACTCGCAGCAGGGGGTTTTAAGGATATAACCAGAATAGCCTCGTCCTCACCGGAAATGTGGCAAAACATCTGCCTTACTAACTCAAATGTCATCAAGAGTATATTAGACCAATATATCGAATACTTAAAAACTGCTTCAGCTGCCCTAAAATCTATGGATGGGAATTATCTATATAAGATGTTTGATAGTGCCGGTGAATACAGAAGCAGCATTCCTAATAAATCCATAGGCCTAATTCATAGAATATTTGAAGTATATATTGATGTTAAAGATGAGGCCGGCTCCATAGCTACTATAGCTACCCTGCTTGCAGATAATCATATTAGTATAAAGAATATTGGTATTATCCATAATAGAGAATTTGAAGAAGGTGTACTTAGAATAGAATTCTACGATGAGAAATCAGAAGGTGAAGCAAAAGTCCTTCTTGGTAATTACGATTATAATGTGTATGAGAGGTAAGGAGCTATATATGATTATTAAGAAAAAAGGACCCATAAAAGGGATTATGTCTGTTCCTGGAGATAAATCCATATCCCATAGAGCCATCATGCTGGGAGCATTATCAGAAGGGATTACAGAAGTTGAGAATTTCTTAATGGGAGATGATTGTCTTTCAACCATCTCATGTTTTAAGCACCTTGGTATTCCCATAGATTTTGTATCAAACACCCACAGCGTAACTATACATGGTAAAGGCTTGGATGGCCTTAGCACACCTAATGATCTATTAGATGTAGGAAATAGCGGAACTACCATACGTCTCCTATCAGGTATATTATGTGGGCAGAAATTCTCCTCCACCATAACAGGTGATTCCTCTATCAGAATGAGGCCTATGGGACGAATACTCACTCCCCTAGAGCAGATGGGTGCAGATATCAAGAGTGCTAATAATGATTTAAAGGCACCTTTGATAATAAACAGCTCCGATAAAGCTTCCCTACTTAGCATTGACACCAACCATTTCCTAAGAGGCATACATTATCAGTCTCCAGTTGCCTCTGCACAAGTAAAATCCTGTATTCTTCTTGCAGGTCTTTATGCCGATAAAGAAACTAAGGTCACCGAACCTGCTATATCAAGAAACCATACCGAGCTCATGCTTTCCGCGTTTGGAGCCTCAGTAAATGTAGTAGGAAACACAGCTTCTCTTCTGCCAAGACCAAAGCTTATAGGACGAAAATTAAGTATTCCTGGAGATATTTCATCTGCAGCGTATTTTATCGCAGCCGCGTTAATAGTACCGAACTCTGAACTATTGATAAAGAATGTAGGTATAAATCCCACCCGTGATGGCATTATTAAGGTGTGTCGTATGATGGGGGCTGATATAAGTTTTGAAAACATCATAAAAGACGGCGGTGAACCAGTAGCTGATATACTCGTTAGGCACAGCAATCTTCAGGGAATAGAAATCAGTGGAAGTATTATTCCAACCTTGATTGACGAAATTCCAATAATCGCAGTCCTATCCTGCTTTGCTAAAGGTAAGACAATTATAAAAAACGCTGAAGAATTAAAGGTCAAAGAATCTAATCGTATTGAATTGATTGTAAATAATTTATTAGCCATGGGTGCTGATATTACTGCAACCGATGATGGTATGGTTATAAAAGGCGGCCGTCCTCTTCATGGCGCAGTCATAGACAGCAAAAAGGACCATAGAATAGCCATGGCCTTCACAATCGCAGGCCTAGCGGCTGATGGAGACACTCAAATTCTTAATCCTGAGTGTGTTAACATCTCCTACCCAAATTTCTTTCATGGTACCTGGTACCGACTATAATCGACTAAATACCGCTTTATTCGAACTGAGAATGATAGAGCTTATAATAAAATCCTTTATTATCCATAAGTTCTTTGTGGCTTCCTTGTTCTACTATGTCTCCCTGGTCAATTACAAGTATATTGTCTGCCCCCTGAATGGTTGAAAGTCTATGGGCAATGACAAAGCAGGTCTTTTGTTCCATAAGCTTTCGCATAGCCTTTTGTATCTTGATTTCTGTTCTAGTATCTACATTAGAGGTAGCTTCGTCAAGTATGAGCATCTTGGCATCAAGAAGCATGGCTCTTGCTATGGTAATTAGCTGCTTCTGACCCTTGGAAATATTCACTCCATCATCGTTTATTATGGTCATATATCCATCGGGCAGTCGTTTGATATATGAATGTATGCCTGCCATTTTAGCAGCCTCTACAACCTCTTCCATTGTGGCATTCTCTTTACCATATGCAATATTGTCGAACATACTACCTGAAAACATCCAGGTGTCCTGTAGTACCATGGCATATGACTTTCTAAGGCTTTTTCTTGTCACATCCCTTATTTCGCTACCATCTACATATATGTTTCCCTCCCATACATCATAGAATCTCATAAGTAGGTTAATAATAGTAGTTTTTCCTGCTCCGGTAGGTCCAACTATAGCAGTTAGACTTCCTGGCCTTGCATGTAAG
>CAZDWP010000207.1:0-4376 GCA_964508985.1 uncultured Herbinix sp.
TCATTGAAATCAATGATATAACCTATTTTTATATAATAGGAAATTGCGTCCTATTCAGGTACCGTACCAGGTACCGATTTCAATTATATGTTTACTTTAAGATACCTTGGATGTATAATATCCAAATAGTGTAATTTGCACAAAAGCGACAGGGGTGAGGGTGTGTCAAAGAAAAAACAGGGTGATAAGACAAGGGCTATTAAGAACAGCATATTTTCAATTCGACTCATGTGGGGTATTAATAAGGGGAACATATTCACGGGAATACTTTCAAATTTACTTGGATATTTTGGATGGGTTTTTTATAGTGTGTTTTTTATTCGTTATTTGGTAGGTGCTATAGAAAGAAAGGAGGATTTCAAAAAGATATTAACTTTTATTTTGGTATCTGCTGCATTTTTTATGTTAGCTGCTATCTATAACGCTTATATAAGTGGTAGCTTTACTCCCATATCATCAGTAAAAATATATCATAAGCTTTATAGTCTCTTGTATAAAAAAGCTAGAAATGTAGAGCTTAGTTGCTTTGAGGATAGTAGTTTCTATAATAAGTATACATTGGCAATTGATAATGCCCATGAAAGACTTATTAATTTAGTAGATAATAACTTTGGTATTATTTCAGGTGCTATTGCAGCAAGTGTCGTGTTTATTACGATGTTTCGTATTGATAAGATTGCAGTGTTATTTGTTATCTTCCCCATTCTAGGCAACTTTGTATTTGGATATATTACCAATAAGTGGACGTTCAAAAGAGATCAAGCTATGGCTCCATACAAACGCCGGATTGAATATGTTAACCGGGTTATGCATTTGGCTGATTACTCTAAGGAAATGAGACTGTCAAAGGTCTATAATCTTATGAAGGAAAAATATATAAAGGCTATAGATTCTTTGTTTGAAGTAGTGGAGCAGTATGTTTTTAAAATCAATCTACCATTATGGTTCAGAAACTACTTTACCTTTACCATTATTTTTGAGGGAGTTTTATTATACGGTGCATATCGTACAATTGTATCGAAAACTATGATGTTATCAGAGCTGGCAGTTCTATCTAGTGCAATGGTTTCAGCCACTTGGATTCTTATAAGCTTCACTGAAAATATTATGGAGACTATTAAGCAGAGTCTCTTCATAGAAAATCTTAGAACATTTATGGAATATGAAGAGAAGCTTCCTGAGGATTGGGATGGCATTGAACCCGATGCTTCCATATCCTCTATAGAATTTCGAAATGTAAGCTTCTCATATAAGGATGATTCCACTCCTGTAGTTAAGAACCTTTCCTTTAATATTGCTGGAAATACTAACACAGCCTTCGTAGGACATAACGGAGCAGGAAAGACGACCATAATTAAGCTTTTGTTTAGACTATATGACCCCACTGAGGGTGAGATTTTACTGAACGGTACAAATATTAAAGAGTATAATCTAAAGGCTTATAGAGCGTTATTTGCAGCGGCTTTTCAGGATTATAAAATCTTTGCTCTTTCTATAAAAGAAAATGTGATGATGCGTAGGGTTACTTCTGAGGATGACACCATAATAGACAAAGCTCTTAGGAAGTCTGGCGTTTATGAAAAGGTCATGTCATTACCTGAAAAAACCAACACCATTCTAACTAAAGAATTTGATGAAAATGGTTCTCAGCTTTCGGGAGGCGAGTATCAAAAGATAGTGGTTGCCAGAGCATTTGCAAAGGACTCACCTATTAAGGTGTTTGATGAACCCTCTAGTGCTCTTGATCCAATTGCCGAATATGAGCTATATGATAGTATACTTAAGGACAGCAAGGATAAAACCACCATATTCATATCCCATAGATTATCCTCTGTTCGCAATGCCAATATGGTATATATGCTTGAAGACGGAAAAATTATTGAGCGAGGAACTCATGATCAACTAATGAGAAATGAAGGTTCTTACGCTGATATGTACAATAAGCAGGCTAAGAATTATCTGGCTTTAGAAAGCCTTAAGGAGGTGATTCTATAATGTCTGCAAAAGATAAAAAATCAAGGAACGTAAAAAAAATATGGAAGAATAATTGGTTTATCATAAGCCTTTCATTTAAAACAGCTCCAGTCTTTATGATATATATGATTTTTGAGCAAGTAAAGCAAGCCGTACTTGTGTTCTTAGAGCATACATATGGAATCCATTATGTACTGGAGGCAGCCGAGTATGGGAAGCCCTTTATATTGGTTATACGTTTCCTATCCATTGTCTTAGCATCATGGGCAATTTCATTTATATTTTCTGGTATTTATCAGAATTACGTTTCACAAAAAGGGATACTTAAAATACAAAAAAGACTAAAGGAAATAATTTATGATAAGGTGAAGGATATAGATTTAGAATGTTATGACAATCCTGAATACTATAACAATTTTGTCCTTGCCATATCTGAATCAGAGCAGTCAATAAACAGGGCTCATAAGATACTAGAGTCAACAACATATGGCTTTTCAGCCTTAATAACAAGCGGAATATTCTTTCTTACCATAGATTCAGTATCGGTCCTGTTTGTGGTGGGAGCCTTTGTTCTAACACTTTTCTTTACTAAATATATTAATAAGCTGAACTATAGTAACCGCATAGAGAAGAATCCAATTGAAAGAAAGCGAGCCTATGTTCATAGGGTCTTTTATCTAAATGAGTATGCCAAGGAGCTTCGCCTAAATCCTGATATTTCAACAAGACTAAATGATGAATTTGATGATTCCAATAAAGAAATTAAAATGATTGAGAAGAAATACGCCCCAAAAAGAACCATACTTCAATTTATAGTTCAATATATTACAAATGACTTTATCACTGATGTTATATATATAGCATATTTAGTATATCGCGCTGCTGTAATGCATGCTATTTCATATAGTAGTGTAGTGGTTTTATGGAATTCCCAGGGACATCTTAAGCATAGCTTAAGAACCTTTGCACAGCTTTTACCACAGCTATCTGAAAACAGCCTATATATAGAAAAAATACAGGACTTTCTTAGATATGATAGTAAGGTAATAAGCATGAAAAACCTTCAAGTGCCGAAGGAATCAAAGATTCTTGAGATTAAAAATATATCCTTTGCCTATAGCGAAAAGGATGGCAATATTCTTAATAATATTAGTCTTATCATACATCCAAATGAGAAGGCGGCTTTGGTGGGATATAACGGTGCCGGTAAAACCACGCTTATAAAGCTTATTATGCGCCTATATGACCCCTGCGAGGGTGAAATTCTTTACGATGGAATAAATATAAAGGATTATGACCTAAATGGCTACAGAGAAGCTATAGGAGCCATATTCCAGGACTTCAAGATATTCGCTGCAACAGTCGAGGAGAATGTATTCCTAGATGAGAATAAAGTCTATAAAAATAATTCTGAAGAAGAAAATGAAAAACAAAGAATACTTGATGCCCTAACATTTAGTGGTTTTGATGATAAGCTTGATGACCTTCCAAAGGGATTAAAAACTGAGCTTACGACAGAATTCGAAAAGGATGGTACTGACCTTTCAGGAGGAGAAAATCAAAAGCTTGCCATTGCTAGAGCTTTCTATAAGGATGCAGGTATGGTAATATTAGATGAACCCTCTAGTGCATTAGATCCTATAGCTGAATACCAGTTAAATGAGACTATGCTGAGGGCTGCTGCTCATAAGACCGTTATATTCATATCTCACAGACTTTCTACCACAAGAAATGCAGATAGAATATTTATGCTGGAGCAAGGGCGTATTATAGAAGAAGGTAGGCACGAGGAGCTTCTTGACATGGACGAGAAATATGCTAAAATGTGGAAAGCACAAGCAGGAAAGTATATTAATCTCTAACTTAGAAAGTGGGTATATAAATGAACAACTGGGTAAAAATCTTAAAAGAAATTAGAAGCTGGGTTATTGTTCTAGCATTGGCTTTGCTATTATCAGCGCTTATTAATAGTCAGTTATTTGCCATGGCAACCGTTAAAGAGGTGTCTATGCAAGATACTCTTTATGCAGATCAAATGCTAGTTATAAATCGCCTTTCATATCGGAATAAGACTCCTAAAACCGGGGATATAATTGTTTTCTATCAGAACAGAGAAATTGGCTCATTCACTAAAGAATTTGCCCGATCACTTATTAATATTATTCCTTTTAAAAAATCAGGAGAGGATATCAGGGATAGACTCGTAAAAAGAGTTATAGGAACTCCGGGAGATGTTATAGATATTATAGACGGCGATGTATATTTGAATGGTGAGATCCTTGAGGAGACATATGTAAAGGGTATTACCGAAGAGGAAGGCTTTGAACTTCCTGTTACAGTAAGCGAGAATCAGCTTTTTGTAATGGGTGATAACCGTGAGCAAAGTATGGATAGCAGAGCAT
>CAZDWP010000208.1:0-4358 GCA_964508985.1 uncultured Herbinix sp.
TACCTAGTAAATAAGATTTACCACATCTTCTTATACCTGTAATAACTTTGATTTGTCCATCCCATTGAAAGTTTATTAGCTGCCTTAAGTAGTTATCTCTTTTTATTTGCACGGCTATCCTCCATTGAAATCTTTTGCCTTAATAGTCTTTACCTTTCATTCTATTTTATACTTAAAACCTTAAAAAGGCAATACTAAATTAAAATCCTTTGCCCATTTAGGTCAAACTATTCATAGCAATTTGAGGTAAATTAGATTTCAATCCACGCCCTCTACGAGGAGGGCGACCAAACTTCCTTACCTGAGTCTTCTCTGAAATGTACAGTTTTACCCTTTACATTATCCTATTTAAAGTTCTCACTAAAATCTCTTAATACAATAAAATTACCAGCCGCTTGCATCATTTGTGCAAAGTTAATCACATATTCCTCTGCGCCCATGGTTATACACGTAGATATACGCCTCGGAACACATAAATCCAATATTGTTATCCCTCCATTGGTCTATTCCCCAAAAATAGCTTATTTGAGAGTTTGGGGAATAGTATGGCTTTATTATACATAGTAAAGGGTGACAAGGAGACGGGGTTGTTGACACATCACTCATGTGTCAACAACCCCGTCCCCTTGTCACCCTTTACGGTCTTTCACCTAAAACTACATTTAGTTCCTTATCTATATATTGGCCATTTTGAAGTTCTTTAACCTTAAGAATAATCTCTTCACCCGGTCTTGAATAGGAAAGAATGTTCAGCATATCATCAACTGTCTCTATCTTAACATCATTAAACCCTACTATAATATTGCCGCTTGCAAGTCCTGCTTGCTCTGCAGGTGAAGCCTCTACTATATCATTAATAAATACTCCAATTGGCATGTTAAACTGAATAGATAAGTCGCTGGTAACGTTCCTTGCTGTCTGAACATTGACTCCCAAAAATCCCATCTCTGTAATTTCCGTGACTTTATTATTAATTAATAGATTTATCATAGGAACTGCATCTGTAATCGGTATTGCATAACCCATACCCTCAACCTTGGTATCGGCAAACTTAAGTGAGTTAATTCCTATTACTTCACCGTTGATATTAATTAATGCTCCACCACTGTTACCAGGATTGATTGCCGCATCGGTCTGGATTAAATTCATCGTGATGTCTTGATTAGTAACCTCGCGGTTAAGAGCACTTATATAACCTACAGTTACTGATTGACCATAGCCAAGAGCATTGCCTATGGCAATAACCATCTCACCAGCTTTAAGCTTTTCAGAATCTCCTAAGCGTGCTACCTTTATAGCATTCAAGGTATCATCAGATAAATCCTCGATAGCAACTTCTAATATAGCAAGATCGCTTCTGGGATCTGTCCCCTTTATCACCGCATTTACTTTGTTCTCATCTATAAACTCTACCTTTATTTCTTCCGCATTAGCAACAACATGGTTATTCGTCACTATAAGAATAGATGAATCACTCTGTCCGATTATTATTCCAGAGCCACTTCCTTCTACTGGTTGACTAAACTGCCTTCCAAAGAATATATCATACTGTGTAACAACATCAGTCGAACTTATTGAAACTATGGATGGCATTACCTTTTCAACCACATCTGATACATCGGTAATAATTCCTTCTATCTTTGTGGTAGTAGCCGCAGTAGATTCATCGTCTGATAGCTCAATAACCGAGCCATCCTCCAACATTTCTTTTTCTTCATCAATTACAATTATATCATTATTGTCTTTATTATTCCCGAAAAAATAGTGATAGCCCGAGGCTGCTGCTCCTGCAATTATTCCAAAGAATAATGCTGCCGCAATAAATCCAATAACTCTTAGGAAAAAGCGTCTCTTCTTCTTAGGTGGATTCTCCCTAAGCATAGGAGTGGGATTATTATAAAATTCATTATTCAAATTGTTGTTATACATATTATCATCGTTCATATTTCTAAACCTCCTAATTAACTATAAATTTTAACAACATATAACGGAGGTTTTACCTCCTGTTATCTTCTTTTTGTTATTCTTATATTAGCAATAGGTTGTGTTTACTTTGTGATTAGAGTTTGAAATAAATATGAACATCTGATATTAAACTGGAACATAGCTTCCTAGTATCTTTAGCTCCAGGGACTCCTCCTTAATACTAAAAAGTGCATTCTTAATATGATCATCCTCAAGACTGCCCTCAAAGTCCACAAAGAATCGGTAGATAAATGCTTTACCTTTAGTCGGTCTGGATTCAATCCTAGTCAAATTAATATTATTATAAATAAAATGCGATAATATATGATACAGAGAACCGCTTCTATGGGGTAATACAAAGCAAATGCTGATTCGCTTTGCTATAGATAAATATTCTCTTTTATTCGAAATAATAATAAATCTTGTTTGATTATGCTCTTCATTATGGATAGATGCCTGCAATAGTTCTAATCCATAGGTTTCTCCGGCTCTCTTACTCGCAATAGCAGCCTGCGTAATATCATTTTCCTGAAGAACTCTTCTTGCACAGCTTGCGGTACTCCCCCCTTCTAATTTCTCTATATTTTGATACTGCTTTAAAAAATTCGAGCATTGAAGTAAACCTTGTGGATGTGAATATACCTTTTTTATATTCTGTATATTCGCACCTGTAAGTCCCCAAAGGTTATGATCAATGTTTATAACATGTTCTCCAATAATATAATTATCATACTCTGCTAGTAAATCAAATATATCTGAAAGTGTCCCCGTCGAAGAATTCTCTATAGGAAGCACACCATAATCAGCCTGCCCTTCTGTAAGAGCCTTCATAACCTCTTCAAATGTATTCATAGCAATTCTTACACCCTGCATATTAAAATACTCTAGCATTGCCTGTTCCGTATAGGAACCAGTTTCACCATAATAGGCAATCTTGGTGGTCTGCTCAGCCATAAACTTATCAACCGATTCAAAGCCCAGATCATCGTAAATCTTTAGCGCACCATATTGTGCTCCTCTACTTAGTAGCATTATCTGTGTAAATAAATTCGTAACAGCGTCTGCATTCTCTTCTTTATTAGACATCTCTCTAAGCTTATCTAACTTTTCCTTCTCCCTATCAGCATCATAAACAGGCATGCCCTTTTGCTTTTTATAATCAGCCACATTTAATGACAGACCCATCCTTAATTCAAAAAGCTCCAATAGCTTTCTGTCAACCTCATCAATCTCTTTTCTGATATCTGATAAATCTCTCATATTTGTCCTCCATAGGTCAATGTCTTTTTTTGCAATTGCATATTCTTATGTGTCGATATATAATATTCATAATAGTTCTTATTTTGGGGGTGCTTTGATTTGTCAACTGTAAAGAAAGTATTTATAACACTTTTTATAATAACAGCCATAGCCTTAGCGGTTGTTCTTATATATTCATCCGGCCGTACTTATCTAAATGACGATAATTTAGTAGGAAATACCGCTGGCAATATTTATAATGGTGGCTTGTTCTGTGAAAGAGACGGCAAAATCTACTTTAGTAATGACAATGATGATGGTAGCTTGTACGTGATGAATTCAAATACGGATTCCGATAGTTTTAAAAAGCTACATTATGATAAGGCTGCTTATATCAACGTAGACGAAAACTATATCTATTATCTTCGTGCAAATAATACACGTGAGAATTCCTCTGGTAGCATCCTTATGTTTAACAACACAGGTATTTATCGTATAAATCAAAACGGTAAAAAGCTTAAGCTTATCAGTAGTAACCCTGGAAGTCATATAACTGTTTTCGGTAACCACGTATATTATCAGAACTATGATGTGGAATCCGGACTTTTTCTATACCGCAATCAGACTGACGGAGCATATGAAAGGCTTCTTCTTAATGAAGCTGTCATACCCTCGGCTCTTGTCGACAACAAGGTTTACTATGTCGGTGTCAACGAGAATCATAATATCAACGCTCTTGACCTTTCAAGCTTTACCACAAGATCATGTATAGAAGGTAATTTCGCATTTCCTATATTTTCTGGAGAGTATATTTACTATATGGACCAATCTAATAATTATTCCATTAATAGGATGAATAAGGACGGTTCTGACCGTATCGTCCTCGTTAAGGACCGTACCTCCACATATAATATTACAAACTCGGGAAAATACCTTTACTATCAAATAGATAACATGGATAAGAGTAAAATGTGTCGAATGGATCTTACAACTATGGAGTCTGAGATCTTACTCGACGGACATTATAAGCAAATACATGTAACTAAAAATTTTGTTTTCTTTAAGGATTTTGATAATAAAAACATCTATATAGTTAGCGCTGACGGTAGCTCAAAGCTTGGAACCTTTAATCCTCCAAACCTAAACGAAGATTA
>CAZDWP010000209.1:0-4330 GCA_964508985.1 uncultured Herbinix sp.
CTTCCGTATATGGATGTTACATCTTCATATACATTCCTTCCCAGCAGATATACATATCGATTTTCTTCATATAGTTCTATTAATTTATCACTTTCCGTTTTTTCTATTCCATCTTTAAGTACTATAAGCATATCATCAATTTTAGAGTCCTCTAGGTAGAACATTGCCGCTTCATAGAATATTTCTTCTCCTGCATCCTTTCTATTCATTTGTTTCTCAAGTAAATCTATATAATTACGACGATATCCTTTGTCCAAAAGTTTTAAGTATGCCTTTTTAAGTTCTGTTTCAGCTTCCAACGTGTATTTTGAATTATATCCTATTGCCTCTTCCAAAAGTGGAATTGCAAGAATATATATCTCGTCTTTCATATAATCAACAGATTTATTTATAAGAGAAACTTGTTTCTCACTTTTTGACTCTGATTTTAATACTACAATCCAAGAAGTAATTAATATGGAAAAACATAGAATGGCAAAAATTACCCGATTTATTCGCTTCAATCTTATCCCTCCTTAGCTAAAAAATGTTACTATCAATATACCTATATATAAAAAAGGAACCAGAGGCATTGTATCTTTACGTCCGATTTTTTTTAATAGTAATAATATAAGTCCAAGAATTGCAATAATCCCCGTTCCATAGAGCATAACTGAAATTACACCTGCAAAACCAGTATATAATCCTGTTACTGCCATAAACTTAACGTCTCCTCCCCCAAGTCCTCTACGGCTAATTATATAAACTAAAAGAAACAATCCACCACCAATTATAAATCCAAAAATAGAATCTTTTAATAGTATTATTCCTCTATCAATGTCAAAAAATAATTTTGGCATCATAGTTAGCACCCAGACTCCAAACATTGCCAGTATCAAATTATTAGGTATACGTTTTGATTTTATATCAGTAACAGTTCCAATATAAGAAAAAACAAGGAGTATTTCATATTGAAGTAATACAAACCTATCCAGTTCTTCCCATCTATTAATCAACAAGGTAATTCCTATAATTGGAAGACCAATATAGGGTAAAAATTTTTCTAAATTTTCTTTCATCTTATCACCAATATCCCTTTCCACTACCATTAAGCCAGGCTTTTGTTTTTACCGTCTGTGTAATTTCTAGCTTAGGTGTGAATGGCAATGGTAATGCCCCAAATTTATATTCTATTGCATAATTTACTACTAATTTAACATTACCATCTTCATCTATTAAAGTGCTACTTCCACCTAAGGAGTTAGGAGCATAGAATTTTAGCCCATCTATCCCATTTATAACATTTACACTTTTTAGGTATTCTTCTCCTGTCATACTTCCATTGCTTAAGTATCTAGTAATCAATGGCCTTAAGCCTTGCTCAAAGGCCGCATTACTAATTTCACCTAATCCATAGTTTAAAATTCCTTGTAATGCTTGCTCAGGATTATCTATTATATCTTCTATCATTCCTGAAACTCCTTTTGTAAGAACTTCACCTTGCACTTGAGCCTCTTGAAAGGATACATTTTTTATTCCTTCAAATACTTTTCCTATATCAGATATTATTTCATTTTTCTCTTTTCTAACTTTATTTGCTTTATTATCAATTTGTACAAGTTTATCTGCAACTCCAGTAACTTCTAAGGAATAGCTATACATAGACAAGGTATTGGCTGCTTGTGTCAATGCATAATGCATACGAGATTGTACTGTTACAATATTCACAAGGCTTAATATAGATGCTATAAGTAGTACAAAAGGAATAAATGTACCAATGGTTTCTACTACTATATATCCATTTTCATCTTTATACATTTATCAATACCCCCTATGGTCAACTACTTTTATGGGAAAACTCTTTCTTGGAATAACTCCACCAATTCCCCTTTGAGCAAATGGCATGGATAAAAACAACATACGCAATTCAACTGTTGAACTTATTGTAAAATCAGTATAAACCTTTGACATATCAAAGAGAGTGGTAGAAGACATTGCTTCTTCATCTGCATTAATTCCTTCTTTCTTATTGGTAATATTCCATGAAATCAAGTTAGAAATCCTATCAGCAATTTCATCACCATCTCTCAGCAAAAGAAAAATTCTTAAATAATCAATGTAATACATTCCACCGCCTGTTTTTTCTTTTTCCTCTCCATCTTCTTGCTTTGTAAGAAAATCATCTAATTTGTCTGGAACATCATTTATAGCATTAATTCCAGCACTATGAAGACTAAATTTCCACTGGCTTATCTTATTTTTAAAAAGTGGAACATTTGATTTTGGAGATTCTAAAAGTTCCTTCATATCAATAGCAGATTCAGCAAGAGCATATCCTATCCTAGCTAATTCTCTTACTATAATTGCATAGGGTCCTGTAGCTGCAGAGATTAACTCTAACTCATATCTTACTTCATCAATAACAAAGGTCGATGTGTAATTAAATACAAACCTTACCAAAAATATTAGCCCTGTAACTGTAGCAATGTTTTTGGTGGCACTTTTTTCATTTCCATTATATAAATACTCTAATTCTGATTGAAAAAAGTAGTTTACATCGGTGTCCATTGGTATGCCCGACATAGTCTTGGTGCCTGGTATGGTTGTAAAATTAGAGAACATTTCTGTGCCATATGTAAGCAATAATATCTTATTACTTGCTTCATCCATTAAATCTCCAATTTTATCAAATACTTCATCCTTTAAAGCTGTTTTTATTTTATCATTGGCTACATTTTCATCTGACCAATCACCTTCATTTCCAAAACCCTCTTTTTTCTTTTCTGTCTCTTCTGATTCATAATATTTAGCACCATCAGGACTAAGTGTAACTGTTTTGAATAAATCTTGCGCTTGCTTTTTTAATTTTTTCATATCTTTTTCTGCTTTATCTTTATTCCTTGCTTCTTCTTTCTCTTCCAAATCATATAATCTTTCAAGCATTTTATAATATTCATTATTATGTGTTTTATCAAAGTAAGAATCTTGAAATAATTTAAATTCTTCAGGTGCTATATATTTATAATCGTATAAAGCAGCCAAGTTACTAAGAACTCTTACATTTCCATCATATGTATAGTCTCCTGTAACTATAATGTCAATCATAAAATCTGGTAGACTTGAAATATTCCCAAGATTTGTTCTTGATATTCGTGGTTCTTTTATCATATATTCTTTATCAATACTTCCATATTCCACACTATCAATAATTTCAATAAGATAATTTATATATGGAGTATTTTCATCCCTAACTGCCTTTGCCATCGGTTCCAAGGAATATCCTAATAGACTTCTATATTCATCCATCATAGAAGGTAATTCCTTTATTACTGATCCATCTTTATCTTTTATAACTTGTGGTTTAGTCATTCCATCAATAATTCCTTCGGAACATTTCCCACTATTTAATTTTTTTTCAAGTTCATCAACCATGCTACTAAGTTCAGATTTCTTCTTATCAGCTTCTGCACATTTTTTGACTAGTTCCTCTAGTTTTTCTGTATATTTTCCTAGTTCAATTTTGTAATAATCAATAGTTTTGTTGAATCCTTTATCCCTGCCTTCTCCACGAGTTGTGGATTCTATTTTCCCTTTTATAGCATCAAATTCTTCCTCTAATTCATACTTATAAAAACTATTTTCATCGTAGTGGGCATACTCCCATTCATCACGAATATCCTTTAAATCTTTTAAATAAGTATTTATCTTTTTTAAATAGTCATTTATAGAATCAAAGCTGGATTCCTCTAATACAGGAAATGTATTTATATCTTCTATTAAACTATAGATTTCCTTATATATTTTATCAATCTCACCCACTTTATCATCAATGGATATCTTTTGTTCTATAACCTCTGAATCTGCTTTTAATTTTTTAAATTCTTCAATTCTACTCCAAATCTCCTCCACTATAATCACTGGTGCACGAAATTTAGCATATTCTTCAATTTGACGACGTAGAACATCAGGATTGCTGAGAGTTTGTCCTTCTTTAGAATCTGTTTTTGCAGGGCTTACCTTTGTATCCAATTCTGAGCCATAGAATAATTGAAATGTTCCCATTTCCTTGTTTTGAGATTCTTCACCAAAGACGGATATCTGTATATATTCATTAATCATTTCACCTAGAATTGGATCACTTTCCATAACTCCATATAACCCATAAATATCTTGGATCAAAGCCTCGTACTGTGTAAGTACTGAGTTTCCTGCAAGTTGATTGGCATCTTGAATAATACTACGTGCCGTATAAATTCGTGCCAAATCCACCGCCGTACCACTTATCAGTATGGCTGGTATTAGTAGCAGAGAAACAAAAACAGTTATTGCACCCTTTGTATCTTTAAAAAGT
>CAZDWP010000210.1:0-4328 GCA_964508985.1 uncultured Herbinix sp.
TGCCTGTATGCAGCTTATACACATCAAATACCATGTAAAGTCACATCAATGGGTGATTGTTAATGGTGGAAATAAGAAAGGTGAGATAGAAGAAAACTAAAATAATAAGCTTTATGCTGTCCATAGTATTCCTCCATTTCTTTATTCTTATAGAAAATCTTATAAATATTTTCCCTGAATGCAAAGGGCTGCCGCAGGATGATTATCCCATGTGCGACAGCTCCTTGCTTGAGGTAGTACTAATCTATATAAAGGGGGGGGATAAGGGGCTTATTTAGCTAAAAATAACTCTATGTCGTCTTCGACTGTTCCTATTCCTGATATGCCGAAGGTTTCTACAAGTACATTTGCAACGTTAGGAGACAGGAAGGCAGGAAGTGTAGGTCCTAAGTGAATGTTCTTAACTCCTAAGTAAAGGAGTGCAAGAAGGACAATTACCGCCTTCTGCTCATACCATGCAATGTTAAATGCGAGGGGAAGCTCATTGATATCGGTAAGCTCAAAGGCATCTTTAAGCTTCAATGCGATTAAGGCAAGAGAGTAGGAGTCGTTACACTGACCTGCATCTAGAACTCTAGGAATTCCGTTAATATCGCCTAAATCTAATTTGTTGTATTTGTACTTAGCACATCCTGCTGTTAGGATTACAGTATCTTTGGGAAGTGCATTTGCAAAATCAGTATAGTAATTTCTGGATTTATGACGACCGTCGCAGCCAGCCATTACAAAGAATTTGCGAATAGCACCGGATTTTACGGCCTCAACAACCTGGTCTGCCAGAGCAAATACCTGTGCATGAGCAAATCCGCCGATAATTTCACCCTTTTCGATTTCAACAGGAGGCTGACAGGTTTTTGCCATCTCGATAAGTTGTGAAAAATCCTTGTAGCCATTGTCGTCTTTATCAATGTGTGTACATCCAGGTACCCCTGATGCACCAGTGGTAAACAATCTTTCCTTATAGGAAGGTGCTGGAGGAACAACACAGTTGGTGGTCATAAGGATTGGTCCGTTAAAGCTTTCGAACTCTTCTTTCTGCTTCCACCAAGCGTTTCCGTAATTGCCTACGAAGTTATTGTATTTCTTAAATTCAGGATAGTAATGTGCGGGAAGCATCTCGGAATGAGTGTATACATCAACGCCTGTATTCTTGGTCTGTTCCAGAAGCTGCTCCAGATCTCTAAGGTCATGTCCAGATATGAGAATTCCTGGTCTCGTTCCAACACCAATATTTACTTTTGTAATTTCAGGATTACCATAGGTTCCTGTATTAGCAGAATCAAGAAGTGCCATGCCGTCTACGCCGAATTTTCCTGTTTCTAGGGTAAGGGCGATAAGCTCGTCTACAGTTAATTTATTATTTAATGTGGATGCCAGAGCTTTTTGCATAAATGCACTGACTTCTTCATTGTCGTATTTTAATTCATTTGCATGCTTCATATAAGCAGCTAATCCCTTTAAGCCATAGATTATTAATTCTCTTAAGCTTCTTATATCTTCGTTCTCGGTTGTAAGTATTCCTACCTTTGTCGATTTATCATCCAGTTCCTCTCTAGTTTTGGCATCCCATAGGGCTGCTTCTGGAAGAGCGACTTTATCTTTTAGCTTATCCAATAATTCGTTTTTAATATTTAATGTCTCAAATACTCTCTGATAGAAAATCTCATCATCAAAATTGGCATTTGTAATAGTTGTAAATAGATTAATGGTTACATAATGATTAACCTCTGCGGGAATGCTTTCACCCTCAGTGCGCAGTGCTGTTGTTACTGCACTTAAGCCCTTTGTTACATAAATTAATAAATCCTGCATATTTGCAAGCTCTGGGGATTTACCGCATACCCCGAATTTAGTGCAGCCAGTACATCCTGCTGTCTCCTGACATTGATAACAAAACATCTTGTTGTCCATCCTTATACTCTCCTTATGCTAAATGTTTAAGACGGAGGAAACGCCCCCATGTCTTTTTTGTCTTTTTCATTGATGAGTATAATACAGATTTTAGACAAAAAGTGTAGCCGTGGCTACTAAAACATGATATAATTAATTCGTAGTTTATGTATCTATATTTCAAAAACAGGAGGAATGAATCTTGGAGCAGTATTATCCGATATTAAAAAGATGTGCTCTCTTTCGTGGAATTGAAGAGAGTAATTATATGCACTTGTTGGGCTGCCTTGATGCTCAGATTAAGCATTTTAATGAAGATGAATATATATTTTTTGCTGGAGATAAGATAAACAAGGTTGGAGTTGTACTGTCAGGCACCGTTGAGATTCTTAAGGAAAATTTAGCTGGAAATAAGCACATCATAGCTATCCTGGATTCATCTCATTTATTTGCAGAGGGTATAGTATGTACAGCAGACAGGCTGTCTCCGGTCACGGTTCAAGCGAAGGAGGAGACTAACATCATGTTTATCCCATATGAGAAAATCATAAGAAGCTGTGGCCAAAGCTGTAGCTACCATATTGAACTTATACAGAATATGATGGTGGTGCTTGGAGAAAAGAATATAAACCTGAATTGGAAGCTAGAGCTTCTGACCCTAAAGGGAATGAGGGAGAAGCTGGCAAGCTACCTAATAAAAGCTTCCTATGAAAATAGAAGTAATACATTTCAAATTCCTTTAAACAGAAGTGAGTTGTCAGACTTTCTTAATGTATCCCGTACATCCATGTGCAGGGAGCTTACAAGGATGAAGGACGATGGCCTCATTGATCTGTATGGTCGAAGCTTTAAAATTCTCGATAAGGAAAGATTGGCAGGATGCCTGGAATAAAACGGGAATAAAACTGTACCAGGTACCATTGTAAACCAAATCAACCTTCGAAGTTGACATTGGTACCAGGTACCATTAAGTTGGAGAAAAAGTCGGACGTGGAATTTATCGCCATGATATTATAGATATATCTTAAGATGATATTTTAATAAGGAGCGCTTTCTTATGAACTATTATGAGCAAATACAAAAATCGATTGATTATATCGAGGATAATCTTGAGGAACCTATTAATATTAATATCGTAGCAAATGAAGCGTATATGTCCCAGTCTAATTACTACCGCATGTTTTTTGCTATGGTGGGGTATTCCGTAAAAGAATATATACGTATGCGCAGAATCAGTGATGCAGCAATACAGCTACGCAACAGTGAAGCCAATATAATAGATATTGCTGTTAAGTATGATTTTGACAGTAGGGACTCGTTTTCGAGAGCATTTAAAAAAATCACTCGATTTTTGCCTAGTGAATACAGACAAGAAAGGTCTGTATATCAATTTGAAAGGGTGAATATCATGGAAAAATTTTATGATAAGCAGCAGGATGGGGAGCTGCTTGAGAAATATCCGGACATTAGGGTCCTTAAGACTCTTGAGCCTATGAAGGTGGCTTACTATAATTATTATGGCAGAAATCCTGAAGACGGAGCATTTGAGGTAATAAATGAATGGTTGCAGGATAGCGGATTGAATATCGAAAAGGATGGGGTAAGGATTTTTGGTTATAATAAACCGGATGTGATGGAACAGGGTCAGGAAGAGTACGGATATGAGGTATGTGTTACTATTGGTGATAGTATAAATATAAGAGATGAAAGAATTAAGACCAAGACACTTCCAGGCGGTCTTTATGCTGTTACAGGGGTTAGAAGAAATAAGGACACAGAGCTTGGATATGAAATCATGAAGGCTTGGCAGCGTTTTGGCAGCTGGATTATGGACAGTAAATATGTCACTGGTGGGCATCAGTGGCTGGAGGAGCATCTAGGCTTTGATGAAGAATTCCACCATGTAGGTGGAGTGGATCTATACATGCCTATTATGGAGAGAACAGAGGTAGATACATCTAAGTCTTTTATTGAGGTTGGGCCCATGTGGACGGCATCTTATCGGGCGGAGGGTAAGGATGCAATAGAAAAGGGCAGGGACTATTTCTTTAAATGGGTTAAGACCGAGGGCTTGTTCGAGGATGGTAAGGAGCATAGATTTTTTGCTTATTATAATCAGGAGAAAATGGGAACAAAAGATTTCTTCTATAAAATAAATGTAACAGTGGACCGGGAACTTACTCCTAAGGATGAGAAGATAAAATTAGAGCAATTTAGTGGTGGATACTATGCAGTTATGAAATCACAGTATAGATATAATGGTGGGTCTTGGGGCGAGTTTATTAGCTGGATAACGAATAGCTTGGAGTATGAAATTGGTAACTGGTGGTTTTTTGAGGAATATCTAATAGATAAGCCTAAGATAGAGATGGATACGGATATGGTGCTTCATATGCCGGTTAGGAAAAGGGTTAAGTAAAAGCCAAGTATGACATAGA
>CAZDWP010000211.1:0-4326 GCA_964508985.1 uncultured Herbinix sp.
GCACCAACCCAAGTTTGTTCCTCAGCTGGTGCCTGGTACCGGTTAAGCATTCTTAAGGTCTGCTGCCTGGTACCTATTCAGCATTGCTGCAGCATCCTCATCTAGTATAACAGTAACCTCTCCTTTATGTATCTGAATGGCAGATGCTGTTACTTGATTTGTTACAGGACCCTCTAATGCATCTGCGACAATTTTGGCCTTCTTTGAACCATTTGCTAGCATGATCACACTCTTAGCATCAAGGATGGTTCCAATCCCCATGGTAATGGCATAATGAGGCATCTCATCCCTTGAATAGCCTCCTGACTTATAAAACGCTTCGTAATTATCATTCAGTGTCTGCTCGCTGAGCTTCTCAATTCTAGTTCTGGAATCAAGAGAAGCACCCGGCTCATTGAAGGCCCAATGTCCATCTCCACCTATTCCAAGCAACTGAAGATCAATCCCACCCGCTTCCTTTATAGCTTCTTCATATTCTTTACAGAACTCCTCTGAGTTTTTAGTAAGCCCATCTGGTATATGTATGTTTTCACTTTTTATATTTATGTGCTGGAAAATCTCTTCATACATGAATCTGTGGTAGCTCTGATCCATTGCATATGGCTTTAATAAATCCATTCCGATTCCATAATATTCATCTAAATTAAAGGCTATGACATTGGAAAAATCCAAGCCTTCCTTGTGCATACGAATTAACTCACGATAGGTTCCTATAGGTGTACTCCCTGTCGCAAAGCCAATAACACAGTTAGGCTTTTTCTTTATAAGAGCAGCTACATACTCTGCAGCGCATTTACTCATTTGTTCATAGTCCTTCTTTACAATTATATCCATAACAAACCTCCAATATAAAATACAATTTTTTTTAACTAATAACGGAGGTATTATCCTCCCTGATAATATGATTTTAGATTTCATCACAGGCGTAATATTATCACATTATACTATAATTGTCATCAAAAAATACTTTCCAAACATATTTTTTTATTATTTATAAAAGGAAGACACCTGCCCAAAATTATTCGTAAGATGGGTATGAATACTCATGGCCTTGACACCGTTTACCATACGCCCTACAAACCCCTCAAGTTTATCCATATATTCTTCCTTAGTGATGCTTCCATCCTCTACATAAGCAAGACCCTTCTCCCAGCTTGCTGTTAGCTCCGCATTAAGCAGAGATTTTATAGATGCATTAACCACTTCATATACCATTTCTCCAAGAATTGCTGGAGTAACGATCTGAGTCTTTTTGTTTAACTCCAAATATGAAATCTTGACAAGCTTATTCAGTATCTCGGCTCTGGTGGCACTGGTTCCTATTCCGCTACCTTTTATCTGCGCACGAAGCTCGTCATCCTCTATAAGCTGTCCTGCATTTTCCATGGCAAGTATTAGGGTACCTGAACTATATCTCTTAGGCGGCGATGTCTCACCCTCCTTAATGCCCAGTCCATTCACAGGAAGCTTCATCCCTTTTTTTAGATTCATTACAGCCTCTATATAGTTCTGATCCCTAGCATCATCCTCCTGCTCACCATTCTCCTCTGTATCAGCTTGTTTATCTTGCTTATCAGTATTATTCTGCTTTTCTTTGGAGGCAGAAGGATTTCCTGCCACCTCAAAATATCCCTCTTGCTCCAGTATGCGAAATGTCGAGAAGAAGGATTCTCTTTCTATCTGAACTGTTATGTTAATTCTTCGATACACAGCCGCCGGATAAAAAATACTTAGGAAGCGTCTTGCTATGGTTTCATATACCCTTTCAGCGGTGGCTGATACGCTATTTAAGGCATTAATACCTTGTCCGGTGGGAATGATAGCATAGTGATCGGTAATCTTACTGTCATTAACATATCTTGATTTTTCTATCCCCTTAAAGGCTTGGGTATTAATTATCTTGTCTGCAAATCCATTTAGCTTTGAATAGTTTTTTAGACCCCTAATATTCTTATCTATCTCCTTTGCTACAGAAGTTGACAATACTCTGGCATCGGTTCTAGGATATGTAACAAGCTTCTTTTCATATAGCTCCTGGACAATCTTCAAGGTCTCATCGGGGCTTATCTTATACATCCTGGAGCAATCATTCTGAAGCTCTGCCAGGTTATATAGTAGAGGGGGATTCTTATTCTCCTTCTTCTTTTCCATCTGCGTGATATCTCCAAGTAGCACATTATCGGATGACTTATCACACATCCATGTACCATCCTCATTATATATAGGACGGTCCTTTGCCAGCTGATTAATTAGTTTAGCTGCAGATGCTCTTTCTAGAAAGCCGTTCTCCTTATAAAGCAAAGGAGAATTATAGTAGGCCGAGCCTTCCACAGCTTTAAACTCGCCGCTAAGCTCACCACTAAACCCTTCAGTCTGTAATCCGAAGGAAGAAAGAACGCGATAAAACGGTGTCTTTACAAAGCTTCTTATTTCTCTTTCTCTTCTAACTACCATTCCCAGCACACAGGTCATAACTCTTCCGACAGATATTGCAGACCATTTTTTGCTTTGTAGGAAGTTTTGAACTGAATTACCGTATTTTAAGGTTAAAATTCTAGAGAAATTTATGCCCATTAGATAGTCTTCCTTAGCGCGAAGATATGCTGCATCTGACAGATTATCATATGCACTAAGAGGCTTAGCTTCTCTAATTCCTCTAAGTATCTCCTCCTCAGTCTGAGAATCTATCCACACTCTCTTTTTGACCTTGGTATTCGTTACCTTTGCGATCTGATCTACCAGACGATATATGTATTCTCCTTCACGTCCAGAGTCTGTACAGACATATATTGTACTGACATCCTTACGATTTAGGAGTCCCTTTACTATCTGAAATTGTTTTTTAACATTAGGTATTACTTCATATCGAAATTCCTTTGGAAGAAAGGGAAGAGGCTCCATTCTCCATTTTTTCAAGGCTGGATCATATGCTTCCGGATAGCTCATAGTGACAAGATGGCCTACACACCAAGTAACTATACTATCACCGGTTTCTATATATCCGTCCTGCCTTTTACCTGTTATCTTCAAGGCTTTGGCAAATTCCAAAGCAACACTCGGTTTTTCCGTTATATATAAATTAATAGACATTACTCCCCAACTTTCGTTATCATATTATAAATTTGCAGATTATGAACTCATTGACTAATCTGCTTATTCGCGGATACTAATAGTATATCGTATATTTGCTAAAGCGACAAATATATTTCTATTTATTATGCAGATTCGTTGATTTTATATTGAATATTACTAATACATCATATACAATAAATGTAGTAATGAAAACCACGACACAAGGGAGAATATTATGACGTCTTATCAAATATTCAGTGATTCATCATGCGATTTACCCGATAATCTGCTTCAGGAACACCAAATAAAGCTAATACCTTTTTATGTAAGCTTTGATCAGGAGAATTATTTTAAGGAAAATATTGATATTACTAAAGAAGAATTCTATGCAACCCTGGCTTCAAAGAAAGTCTATGCAAATACCTCTCTTCCTTCTGTTCAGGATTATATCGCTATGTTTAGACCAGCTCTTAAGGAGGGTAAGGGTATTATATGTCTATGCCTTACACAGAAATTTAGTGGCTCTTATCAATCGGCATTAAGTGCTAAGCATATATTGGAGGAACAATACCCTAATACTCTTATATCAATTATAGATAGTATCCAGGCTACAGGGGGACAGGGAATACTTCTTTTGCAGATAGTCGCCATGAAAAAAGCCGGCTTATCCTTGGAGGAAGCAACTCATAAAGCTAATCTTTTAAAAACCACAGCAAGAATTATGTTCACTGTTAATACACTAGAGTATCTTACCAAGGGAAGACGAATTGGTAAGGTTATCTCTTTGGCTAAAGATATGTTAGATTTAAAACCACTTATTCAGCTTAAGGAGGCTGAGCTAACCCCCTACTCCAATATTCGTGGTAGGAAAAAATCACTTGATAAGGTGTATGATATGGTGAAGGAATATTTCCATGACACAGTCGAAAATCCTGACGAATATGAATTCTGTATAGCCAATGCCACCACTCTGGATGACGCCCAGTATCTTCAAATAAAACTTGAGAAATATCTTAATCGAAAACTAACTCTTCCCATATTTCATATAGGTGTAACTATAGGAACCTATACTGGTCCTGGAGCAATAGGCATATGCTTTATAAAAAGATATGAATATATATAGGCAATCTTATTAATACTAGGAAAGGAAGATGAACATGTCAAATATTGGTTGTTGCGAACCCAAGGTTCCGGTTACTTCCTCTGTCAATGTAACAGTGGACGTCACAAAAATAGTTAAGTATGTATGCTTTG
>CAZDWP010000212.1:0-2972 GCA_964508985.1 uncultured Herbinix sp.
ATGAGGGAGGACTTCTTATAACAGATAATGTCTTACAGGATGGAACAGTGATTAATTCCAGGTATAGTATTACCAGAAGAGACAGAACCATCCATACAAGGATGAGAGAGTATCTTCACACAATAACCCATATGGATGAACTGGAGACACTTATTTTGCCGATTGGGGATGGAATTGCACTAAGCTATTATAAATTGTAGGTTGTCAAACATGAAAGGAAAATGCATATAATGATTAACGATAGAAAAAAGCCGGAGCTTTTGATACCGGCTGGTAATCTGGAGACACTAAAGATTGCGGTTATGTATGGTGCCGATGCAGTATATATTGGCGGGGATATGTATGGACTCCGTGCCAAAGCAAGGAACTTCTCTATGGAGGATATGAAAGAAGGTATTGCATTTGCCCATAAATATGGCAAGAAGGTTTATGTTACGGCTAATATTACCGCTCATAATCAGGATTTAGAGGGGATAAGAGCTTATTTTAGAGAACTTATGGCCGTAGATTTAGACAGACCCGATGCTTTTATTATATCTGATCCTGGTGTATTTACTATTGCTAAGGAGGAGGCACCTGAGACTGAAATTCATATCAGTACCCAAGCAAATAATACGAATTATAGCACCTATAGATTCTGGTATAATCTTGGGGCAAGAAGAGTGGTGTCTGCCAGGGAATTATCTCTTGATGAGTTAGCAGAATTAAGGGCAAATATTCCAGATGACATGGAGATAGAGACCTTTGTTCATGGTGCTATGTGTATTGCCTATTCAGGCAGATGTCTTCTGAGCAACTATTTTACGGGAAGAGATGCTAACCTTGGTGAATGTACGCATTCCTGCCGATGGAAATATCACATTGTCGAAGAAAAAAGACCTGGTGAATATCTTCCCATTGAAGAGAATGAAAGAGGTACCTATATCTTTAATTCTAAGGATTTATGTATGATAGAATACATTCCTGAATTAGTAGGAGCTGGAATTAATAGCCTAAAGGTTGAAGGAAGAATGAAGACCGCACTATATGTGGCTACTGTTGCAGGGACCTATAGGAGAGCTATTGATGATTTCTTTAAGGATTCTAAGCTTTATGAAGAGAATAAGCCTTTGTATTTACAAGAAGTATCAAAGGGCGTGAATAGACAATTTACCACTGGTTTCTTCTTTGGCAAACCAAATAATGAGGATCAGATATATGATAATAATACTTATGAAAAAGCCTATACCTATCTGGGTACCATATTAGGTGTTAGGGAAGGATATTATAATTTGGAGGAAAAGAATAAATTCTCAGTTGGTGAAGCAATTGAAGTAATCAGACCAAATAGTGAAGCACTTGAGGTTGTTGTCCAACGTATTATTGATGAGGATGGGAATGATATGGATAGTTGTCCTCATCCTAAGCAAAGCATATATGTTGACCTTGGTATAATACTATATCCATATGATATTTTACGAAGAAAAGAAGTGAAATAGGTTTTTGTCCTTTTTTAAGAAGGATAGGCACTTTATGTCATTAGCAATCATATGATAATAAGGAATCACTAAGCATTGAGGGTGCTTATCTTCTTGAAATCATTTCCAAAGCCGTTATGCACAAAAGATGAAACGGACTATCTGATACGATGCAAAGCTGGCGATAAAGAGGCTAGGGACAAATTAATAGAACACAATTTAAGATTAGTTGCTCACATAGTAAAGAAATACAATATGGTAGATAAGGAAACAGATGATTTAATATCGATTGGAACAATCGGATTGATTAAAGCAATCGATACCTTTGATGATGAGAAAGGGATTCGCCTGGCAACTTACGCCTCTCGTTGCATAGACAATGAGCTTCTGATGATGTTAAGAAGTAACAAGCGACTTAATAAAGAAGTATATCTATATGATCCTATAGGGTCTGATAGAGAGGGTAATGAAATCAATCTGTTAGATATCATAGAGGAAACAGATACGGATATCATAGGAGATATCATTCTGGAAGAGGATATAAGAAAATTATATTGTGTAATCGGAAAGGTCTTAACTGATAGAGAGCGTGAAATAATATCCTTACGATATGGGCTGGTCAATAAGAAGGAAGTTACTCAGAGAGAAATAGCAAATAAGCTAGGTATTTCCAGAAGCTATGTCAGCCGAATTGAAAAGAAGGCATTGAGGAAATTACGGGAATGCTTTGACTAGAATTATATGGTACCAGGCACCAAGCAGGGGATATCATCCTTAGCTGGTACCTGGTATTTGTATATCTGTATCCGGTATCCATTCCTAATATTACTTATTCTGATAGTAAATCTTCTCAAATTCATCGGGTGGAAGGGGATGATAGAAGTAGAAGCCTTGAATAATATCGCTGTTATACTCTGTAAGGAAATCCAATTGAGGCTCTGTTTCAACCCCTTCGGCGACTACATTAAGGCCTAATGTATGTGACAGATCAATAATACTTTTAATTATGGCATTTTCCTTATCGCTATTACCTATACTATGTATAAATTGCATATCTAATTTAATCTTGTCAATAGGCATAGTAGACAGTCTGCTTAATGATGAGTATTCGGTACCAAAATCATCTATAGATATTGTAATTCCCAGATTTTTAAGGCAATATAGTACATTAATAATATAATCAGAATTACTGACGGCTGCGCTTTCGGTAAGTTCAAGCTCTAGATATTTTGCATCCAGTTGCGTATCATTTAAAATCAATTTGACATCACGGACAAATTTTGGATGCTTTAGCTGCAGAAGAGATACATTGACTGCAATGCGGATATCAGTCAAGCCCTTTGAATGCCATTCCTTGCATTGTCTACAAGCCTCTCTAAGCACCCAGCCACCTATGGAGCCTATAAGTCCGGTTTGTTCTGCCAAAGGAATAAATAGGCCTGGATTTATTATTCCGTATTGTGGATGGAACCACCTAATAAGTGCCTCTACGCCTATAATCCTTCTTGATTTAGT
>CAZDWP010000212.1:3072-4320 GCA_964508985.1 uncultured Herbinix sp.
TTTCCATTGACTATGGCATATTAGTCTAGATTTATCATCATCAAATATAAAGATATATACACGATCAGTATTTAGGAAAGTACCAAGCTTATCTAATGCTGAAGTCATTTTTTCATTTAAATTCTGATCATTTACACTTATAAATTCTGTAGATATGCCAGTGGTAATCTTCTGAAGACCTATCTGCTCAGCGTTCTCAATTAATTTAGATTGGAAAATCCTACTGCTAAAACGAGCAAACCAAATCGCAAATAGAAATATACCCAGCCTTACAAGATGACTGGCATTACCAATGGTAATAGTAGCCTCAGGCATCAATATCCACATTACAACCTGTGTCAGAATAATTGATACAGATATAATGATTTGAAAAAAACTATTATCAAATAAAATCGATACAATTAACAAAGCGAATGGTAAGGCCCAAACTGTGGCTCCCGCTGTATTAAGATATCGAAATGTAATTATGGGTATAGCTAAAGAGAAAAGGGTAGCAATTATAATATCCTTAATATTTTTATAATTAATGTATCTTTGAGTAAGCTGTACTGCGAATGCTATTAGTGCAAACATACCACTACTCAATAGAACAGCTACTATTCCATCATGTTCAGTGAAAAAGTATCTTGCTACAAAATTGATCATCGAAGCAAATATAAAACCCACTGATATGTAGCTAGAGACCTTAGCCCTAATCTGATCGGACATAAGTATGGCATTCTCATTTATATCCTCAGGGCTAAGAAAGCGGCGCCTTCTGATATGATAATATATTACAACTGCAGGGAGGGTTACAAGTATTGGCGAAAGCTGTAAAACATCAGTCGAGAATATAATATTGCCAAGCATATCTATAACAGAGCCTGAAAGCATAGCAGGTAAAAAGCTTATAATAATAGCTCGTGAAGTCTTTTTATCCTTGAAATTGTGACTTCTTCTCCCCCAATTCCAAAGGAGATAAAGCGATGCTAAAAAATAAGTAACATAATAAACTATAAAAAATATATCCCATATGTTATTGACTGCGATATTAGTCCATCCCATAGGTGTTTGTATCATATTGTACTGTTTGGGATTAAGTTTAGGAAAATAAGTAAAACCCAAATAAACAACTATAGTGGGTGAATATAAAAGCACATAGAAGCTTTTTCTACAACCTACGGTCTTGTTGTTTGTAAAGGTTATGAAAAAATGTAACATAACAGAGAAAAGGGAACCAAATCCTAATGCTGCAAAACGGCGCCAGAA
>CAZDWP010000213.1:0-4305 GCA_964508985.1 uncultured Herbinix sp.
TCTCTAGCTTATTCTCTTTCGTAAAAATAGTTAGATACTGTCGTGGAATACCTGCTTTTTCGACTTCTTTTGTAAAAATCAAACCATCTTTACTATTAATTAACTCTTCTAACCTATTTCTATAGTCTATATTTATCACATCCTTTACATTCACGCTATAATCATAGTCTAGTTTAGCGCAAATGTAAAGGATGGTTTTGATTTTGCGGGTTTTTAACTTTTCTCCTTCAAACTCAATAAGCCTAACCTTAGCTTCCTTTTTTGTTTAAATGTTTCAGTCTTTTTAATTCTTTTACCTGTTTGATCTACTCCATGATTTAGAGTCACATAATACAGATCTCTTACATTGTCATACGCGATATTATTGCTTACTCTCTTTCTTGCCATAACATACCTTCTTTCTTTGATTTGATCCAACCAAAACACTAAGATATATATTCACCTTTGATCTATCAATATACAAATTTCTGTGCAATCATAAAAATGTCTACCGTATGTCTACCAATGGCACTTTTTAGAAATTGATAGAATCAACAAATCTCAACATATAGTGCCATGCAACGAAAAAAGCCCTACATGCAGTAGTGCTTAAAGCTGGGCAAGCCCAGTCCAGGACAATAAAAAATGAAGTCTCACGACTTCACTTTTTATTTGGACTGGGCTACAAGGATTCGAACCTTGAGATGCTGGAGTCAGAGTCCAGTGCCTTACCGTTTGGCGATAGCCCATCAGTTTTATTGTGTACTTACAGCGTTCCACAGTGATAATACTGGATTATTACTCTATAGAAGATACTGGATTGTTACAAGTACGCTACCTATTATATAAAGAAACAAACTTTATGTCAAGGAAATAGTTCAAGAAAGTTTGCTGTATTTTTCTTACAGGCAACCTCTATATTCTCACTTTATAAATATTGCATATACTTCATTTATTTGAACAGGGTAACTTTCTTCTATAGTCCCATCATAATAAATCTTTACTTCATCACCTATATCAAAATCCCGCCCACTTACACTGACATCTGACATTTTAACACCAAGTGAGACAAGGATTAATTCAATACTTTTAAATATAGGCTCATTCTCATATACCTTCACCAAAATTGAGGTATCATCATTTATTTCAGCTACAATACCACTAAATCTTGGCTTATGCTGAATTACGTCATTCATCGTGAGCGGCTTGGTTATATAATAAAAAACAGAACCCAAAACGATAAATATACCTACAAGCAAACCTACATATAGCGCTAAATTATTTGACTTGGTAACCTCAATCAAACGATTCTTCTTGATTTTATTAATAAAATCACAAATTATTCCCACACCTATAGATATCACATAACTAAAAAGCCAAACTACCCATAATTCATGTATTGCTCCATCACCAAGTACGATGCCATCAGTCTCCATATACACACCTATAAAAAAGGCAATTATGTAGCCAAAAGTAGCTGTGATTGTCAGTGCCTTTAGATTGAAAATATAAGATATCAAAAGAGCCACAATACCGATAATTCCTACAATTATTGGAGCATCTGACTTTCCATGTAAGTTAGCTAAATGAGTGTAATGACATAGCATAAATGAGATACTAAACAAAATTATTGAGCCTACTATCTGAAGGGCTTTTCTATTAATTCTTTCTCCCATTTCGCTCCTCCTATATAATCGATTAGTTTTACTACTTTATCTTTCGATTACTTATTCATCAGCGATATAGCTGTTCTCCAGCGTAATCACACAATTTATCTTGGAATCATACTTTCTAAGCTCCTCCATAACTCGTGCCTGAAGTCTTTTCTCCTCATCCTTGGTATATGAAAAGGGAATTACCAGATCAAATATCAGATTGACCTGGTATTCTCCGTTGACTACTCTAAAATCATGGATGGATGCATTCTCATCCAGATCCTTGATTATTGATGTTACCAAATCCCGCTTTTCGATAACCATAACATCATTCATTTCTACAGGATCCATATGAATTACTAGGAATATATCCATTTTATCCTGTATATCTCGCTCTATCCTATCGATAGTCTCATGGGCATCTTCGAAGTCTATATCATTAGGTACCTCCGCATGAATTGTAGCCATACGGTGAGACGGTCCATAGTTATGGATTATAAGGTCATGAGTACCCACTATTCCTTGATAGCTCTCTACGAAATCAGTTATATTTGTATATACCTCTCTATCAACGGCCTGTCCAAGCAAGGGCTCTAATGTATCCTTGGCAATTCCTATTCCTGATAGCATTACAAATATAGATACAACGATTCCCATATATCCATCGATTTGCCAGCCTGTAAGACCTGCTATTAATGCGGATATCACGGTGGCAGAGGTTACCAATACATCACCCATAGAATCGGCGGCTGTAGCCAACATAACTGTAGATTTTATTCTATTACCCAGCTTTCTGTTAAAGAGCAACAGCCATACCTTGATAAATATAGATATAACCAGTACACCTATAAGAACCGGATTGAATACCACATCTTCAGGATTTAGTATCTTTGAAAATGAATTCTTAAATAGAGTCAAGCCTACCTGAAGTATTAAGAAAGAGACAGCAAGGGCTGCAATGTATTCGAGTCTTCCATGTCCAAAGGGATGCTCCTTATCCGCAGGACGACCAGCAAGCTTTACACCGATAAGGCTAATAACCGAGGATGCCGCATCTGATAGATTATTAAAGGCATCTGCCATAACCGATACGCTATTTATTATTATCCCTACGATAAGCTTTACCGCAAATAGTATGACATTGCAAATAATACCTACAATACTTGCCAATATTCCATAGGAGGTGCGTACCGCCTGCTCCTGTATATTATCCTTATTCTTAACAAATCGTCTAACTAAAAGCTCTGTCATTTCAAAATCCCTTTCGATATAAAGGAAACCTTCTCATCCTAAAGTGCTAAATTATATATTTGCTCTACATCCTTGGAGGTTAGAGCTACAAAGCTTCCCATGGTACCCTTTTCCCCAAGACCAAGCTTTTCTACCATCAAAGGTATGTCTTCTTTTCTTGCCCCCAGCTCCTTAAAGGATATAGGCATTCCGATTGATGTAAGGAAGCTCTTTAACCTCTGTATGCCTTCCTTTGCAGTCTCTTCGGGATTAGCAAAATTCATCTCACAGCCCCATACTCTTACGGCTATCTGAGCAAAGCGGTTTATATCCTGCTTCATAACAAAAGTCATCCATGCAGGGAATATAACGGCAAGACCAGCCCCGTGAGCCACATCATAGAGCGCTGATAGCTCATGCTCGATTCCATGACTGGACCAATCTTGATTTCTTCCTACCCCGACTAGATTATTGTGTGCCACCATTCCCGCCCACATTATATTAGCCCTGGCTTCGTAGTTATTAGGATCCTCTATTACTCTTGGTGTCTCTTTAACCATGGTAAGAAGCACTGCCTCACATAGGCGGTCTGTAATTTCTACATCTTTAGTATTCGTAAAATACCTTTCAAACACATGAGCCATAATATCTGTCGCTCCGCATGCAGTCTGATATGGAGGTAAGGTCTGAGTTAGCTCTGGATTCAGGATTGAAAATGTAGGTCGCAGAGCTTCTCCGCCAGTACCACGCTTTAGCATACCCTCTTCCTTAGTGATAACTGAATCACCTGAGCCCTCACTACCTGCTGCCGCAATTGTAAGAACCGTTCCAACGGGAAGTGCTTTCTCAATCGCTTTTCCTTCATAGAAATCCCAGAAGTCTCCATCATACACTACTCCAGCAGCAATTGCCTTAGCAGAATCAATAGAGCTTCCTCCTCCTACAGCTAATACAAAATCCACGGTTTCCTTACGGCAAAGCTCTATTCCTTCATATACAAGTCCACTTCTTGGATTTGGCATAACACCGCCAAGCTCCACGAATTTAATTTCTTCCTTCTTCAAGGATTCCTTAACTCTATCAAGAAGACCTGATCTTATAACAGAGCCTCCTCCATAATGAATAAGCACCTTAGTTCCGCCAAATCTTTTTACATACTTCCCTGCCTCATTCTCGCTACCTTTTCCAAACACAAAATATGTCGGACTATAAAAACTAAAATTATTCATGTTATTCTCCTTTCGCAAAAACCAATCGTCGATGTTATTAATAGTCAGTGATGTCTTATTAACCAAACGGTCTTATAATATTAAAAGCAATCATACCTAACCCTATCGCAATAAAAAGTAACACTCCGGGGTTTAGAATATAATCTCTTCTCCTAATCAAACGCTCCTTAGGCTTAATTAACTTGATTTTTTTAATGTTCAGGATAAATATA
>CAZDWP010000214.1:0-4266 GCA_964508985.1 uncultured Herbinix sp.
GGTTTGTTTTTACACTTCGAGACCTCTAACTTCCCTGAATGAGATAGCACAACTCATAAAGCCAGGTAGCTCTATGAGACAGTCCTACAGATCTTAACTGTAAGCCCAGCAAATAATACCGAGTATATTATAAGCTTCGGCGATATCCCCTTCTCCATAGCTTCATAGCTTCTCAAGCTCCACTATAGACTGTTAAATACCGCTCCTCTACCCCACCAAAAAGCATGAGGCTTTAAAATTATTAAGTTAATTATGTTAACAGTCTACATCATAGATGACTTTCTGTCAATTATCTTTAAATATAGTACATCGGCGCAGGATCCATTTTTAGATAATCATCGATAATATCTTTTAAGGTAAATCCATCTATATATGAAAATACTCTCTCATCAATCTCATTCCAGATTTTATCACGTATATAGCTTTCAATCCGATTAATGTTAGTGATATCATCCGCTGGAACTACTGATAAATCACCCTCTAATGCCCTGAGTATCATACCTACAGTGATATCTTCGGCTTCTGACGAAAGTACATATCCTCCTTGAGCCCCCTTAATGCTTTTAACAAGTCCCGCCTTTCGCAGGGCGGAAAACACCTGTTCCAGATAACTTTTTGATATATCCTGTCTCTCGGCTATGCTTACTAACGGTACCAACTCATTTTTAGAGTAGAGCGCCAGATCAATCATAGCACGAAGACCATATCTTCCTTTAGTAGACACCTTCATAGTGCTTCCCCCTTTCTTACTTTTCAAATATACGAATAGACTTTATTATTACCTTCTCTTTAGGTATTCCATTATCCTTATCAATAAGTTCAACCCCGGCCACGGCATCAAGTACTTCATATCCCTCATAGACCTGTCCGAATACAGTATGTCTCTCATATAGCCAAGGTGTACCGCCGACTTTGCCATAATTCTTAACGGCTTTTTTATCAAACTTAATATTTTGCATCATTTCAAGCTGGGTAAGAGTAGCTTGGTCATAAGTAGCTTCTGATTGTACTATAAAGAACTGGCTTCCATTGGTATTTGGACCTGAATTAGCCATGCATAAGGCTCCACGGTATGGGTGTAGTTCTTCGGAGAACTCATCCTCAAAATCATCTCCCCATATACTCTCTCCACCGGTACCAGTTCCTACAGGATCGCCGCCTTGTATCATAAAATCATCTAGAATTCTATGGAAGGTTAGTCCGTCGTAGTAACCATTCTTTGCATGAGTTATGAAATTCTCAACTGCCTTTGGTGCCTTCTCGTCGAAGAACTTAACATATATGGTACCAAAATCCTGTATATTTATTTCAGCAACAGTTTCACCATCTTTTGGCTCTCTAAATTGCTTATCTGCTTTACCACAAGCACTCATCATAAGGGCAGAGATAGCTAAAATAAAAATCATAACTACTTTTTTCATAAAATATGCCTCCATATTAATCTCTATCTATTGTAATGTTAGTTCTATAATCTAAATGTCTATTTTATCTTTACCATAATATATGCATGGATGTTTTGGTAATCACTTTTCTCCCAGACTTCAAAATTTAAGGATTTCACAAGAATATATAGAATCGCATTATTATTCTCTATAGTAAACTCTGCCTCATCCTTTGATATTTCACCAAACCGTGTATCCCTATCCATAAAGCTGTCGAATATCTCACTAAGAGAATACCTGATAAGCTCATTTTCCTGTCTATCCTTAACAAGAAGGTCTCCTATTCCATTCTTATTATCTTGCTCTATAATGTAACCCTCATCTCCTAATGGTTGGGTCTTAAGGGGATCACCATAACCAGCTACAAATAATTCTGCCTCAACAAATAGGTCATATCCAGATATATCTAGCGGTGTCCTCTCTGCTAAAATAAGGCGCCATACATCCACATCCGGGCTCTTAGTATCCGGACCATATTGATTAAATCCGAATGTCCTATCAAAATCATAGGAGTTACTATAAGCTTTAAGCCAACTGATATCCTTAAGATAGTCCATTCTGCTTAAATATCTGACAGAGTTTATGATAATCTGTCGATCCTCATCTGCAATATTAGTGTTTGGTACTATCTTATTATCCTTAAGCATATCATATTTTTCAAGTACATTTGTCAATCTGTTTATCTGATTACTCTTACTTATTGTAAAAGCATCCACTGGAGGAGCAATAGAAATTAATGAGAGAACAATTAATATAGGAGCAATTATATTGTTCTTATGATTAGGCCTAATACTAAATATAACTGCACATATAGTTGCAAAAATGCCAAACATTATCACATAATATCTGCCACTGGTAATTCCAAGCTCTCCTATTTTAAGTACAGAGGATATTGTCTGAAATAATACCACTGGAATCAGCACCTTCGGAAATACTCTTCGAAAATAAAATGCGGCTTTACCTGGCATCTCCGTAGCTAGTAGATATACTATAATAACTGTAATCGAATATGTCACCAATAATGGCTCCATTAAGTTATCCTTCCAAAAGTCACCGGCAATATTCATTATGATATATAGTAATAGAATAACAGTGAATATAGCAGTAATAGGAATAATAATATATGAAACCAACCCTCCTAAAAACTTCGAGGGCTCTATTGCCTTGTTTAGTCTCTGTGTAAGCTCATCTTCAGCCTGATTACCACTGCTAACTTCAGCATCTGTTCCTATTTCATCAGAAAATCTGGGGTATATAGGAATTAAAGATAGAAAATGTATAGGTGCATATATATAAGCAATAATATTGCCTACATGGGCATAAGAATCGCTATCTACATTAACAATAAGCATATTGATAGCCATAATAATTAAAGCCACACCCAAATACAGGACCCCTGAGTATAGGGCTACAGTAAAGAAGGTTTTAAAAACAACCATAAAGCTATCACTAAATCCAATTCTTGACTTTACCACTGGTATCCACATAAAGCCAATAAGTAAAACAAACAATAATACCATGGTCTTTATCCCATGCTCTGTGCTAAAATTCTTTATCAAAAGCTCTACAATTAGGTAATATACTACTGTTCCAAGTATTGCAAGTCCCATAAAAATTATTCTAATCTTCTTACCCTGACAAAAGCGTTCATACACTATCTGTAGCACCATAAATAAAGCGGCACCAAATGCTAAAGCAAATAATAACTCGCTGATATTAGATAAATCATTCGTGCTTATCTGATATGATGCAATTATTGCCGAGAGTAAAAATAATAATATAGTTATGGGATAACGATTTATCGTAGAGGTAAAACCCTTTAGGGTTGACTTAAGCTTATCAATATTTTTCATAAAATGACCTCCTTTTGATAGTCATGATGTCTTTAGATTAATTTACTTATCGTGGATAGTATATCACATCCGATAATATGTGCCAAGAAAATCATTAAAAAACCACCTTACAAAACCAAGTATTCCTAGAATTAAGAAATTCACTTAATTTTGTAAGATGGTACATATTTTATATCATATACTAGCGAATTATTATATTAATCCTCAAGCACATTATCTTTGCCTACTGGCAAAATAATTGCTAATATAATACCTGCAACTGCTGCTAATGCAAGTCCAGATACACTAACTGTGTCAGTTATGGGTATACTGCTACATCCAATTCCTAATACGAAGATGACTGCAGCAATCATAAGATTTCTGCTATTACCAAAGTTTAATCTGGAGTTAACAAGAATACGTACTCCAACGGATGAAATCATACCATACAATACTATACTTATTCCTCCCGTTACCGGCGAGGGAATACTTGTTACAAGGCCGCCAAACTTTCCTATTATTCCCAAAACAATGGCAATTACAGCCGCTATACGAATTACAAAAGGATCATAGTTCTTAGTTACTGCGAGTACACCCGTGTTCTCACTATAAGTAGTATTTGCAGGTCCACCAAGTAATCCTGCCCAAGCAGTTGCTATACCATCACCCATGAGAGTTCTATGTACTCCAGGGTCTTCCATAAAGTTCTTACCACAAACTGCACTATTAGTCGTTATGTCTCCTACATGCTCAATAAGAGTAACTAAAGCTATTGGAGCTATAGCCAAAATTGCATCCAATTCAAAGCTTGGCATTAAGAATATTTGTGATCGTATATTGCTATCCATTAAAGAGATAAACTCTGCGTCTTTAATAGGTGTAAGATCTACAAGCCCAAGAGGTATGCATACTAGATAACCAATAATTATCGCAAATAAGATAGGCATAAGATTATAGATTCCCTTAGCAAATACAGATATTCCAATACAAAC
>CAZDWP010000215.1:0-4219 GCA_964508985.1 uncultured Herbinix sp.
TGACAGACACCATGGGAAGAATGCACTCCGATGCACAGTTCGCTGGTTCCTCATCAGTTCCTGCTCACGTGGAGATGATGGGACTTATCGGAATGGGTAACAATCCGATGGTAGGCGCTACAGTGGCTGTAGCAGTCTCCGTTCAACAGGCCGCTGAGGCAAATCGTTTCTAGGTCTTATAGAAGTTATATAATATATAGAGATTGTTAAAAACACCTCAATGAACTGAAAAGTGAACCGACCCCCAGAAGTTAGACCTAAAAATCTAACAATTGGAGGTCGGTTTTTTGTATGTTTAAAATAAAATTGGAAATTATTCAAATCGTTTATTGAAGATAATATGAAATTATGATAGAGTAGTATATCAAAAGCAGTATGTGATTATATTCGACAGATTACTACATATAGTAAAAGCGTGTCTAAATACTTGAAGAGAAAGGAAACATGTATGAAACTAAAATTACCTAAGCTGAAACTAAGTTTATCTTTAAGAATTGCCATTTCTATGGGGGTTATTATTTTAATTAGTATGCTTGCTATGGGTTTGATAGCAAGTAGTTATAGTTCTAATATGCTAATTAAAGCAGAGCAAGAGAGTATTGAGAGTTTGGCTAATAGTGGAGCAAGCCAAGTTGAGGCTGTGATTAATATGCGACTTGGTGCATTAAGTGAAGCAGCCAATAACGAAATTGTAGCTACTATGAAATGGAAGCTTCAGCAAAAAACCTTAGTAGGTGCTGTTGAACGTTTGGAATATTTGGACATAGCAGTTGTTTCGATGGATGGTATCGCCCAGTATGTGCTTACAGGAGATACATCAGATCTTTCCGATAGAGACTATATTATAAAGGCTTTGGCAGGAGAGGCTAATGTATCCAACGTCATTATAAGTAGAGTTACCAATTCGATTGTACTAATGTATGCGGTGCCTATCTATAATGATGGGGTAGTAGTGGGTGCTTTAATTGGTCGAAAAGACGGAGTTGCATTGAATGAAATAACTGATGATATGGGTGTAGGTGATAGAGGCTATGCATTTATTATAGGCTCCGATGCTACTTTCTATGCTCATCCTAATAGAGAAAATATTATGAATCAGGCAAATGCGTTTGAAGAGATTGATACAGACGGACCCTTAAAGGATTTTGGTATCAAACTGAGAGAGCTTGGTATAGGTAATACTGGAACTTTAAGGTATAAATATGAAGATGATAAGCGTATGACGGCAATGAGTCCGATACCAGGTACCTCTTGGATATTAGGAATCGGTAATTATGAAGAGGATGTATTGGAAGATGTCAAAAGCCTTCGTTACTTTCTTCTCAGTTTGGTTATATTAATGCTTATACTAGGTATTGTGGCAGGTGCCGTAACTGGAATAACGCTTGCGAAACCAATACGTATACTTGAAATTGCATTAGTAGCCATATCCAACTATGATTTAACTGATGACTTGAGCAAGAGTCATACAAATATTATTTACCGCTCAGATGAAATAGGATCTATTGCCCGATCTCTTTACACCATGAAAGATAACATTTTGCAGTTGATTCAGAGTGTAGCTATTGATGCAGAGCACATTGCTTCATCATCACAGGAGCTGACTTCAATTACAGAGCTAACTGAGTCCACTGCCAACGAGGTTTCACGGACTATAGAGGAAATCGCTAGAGGGGCTACAGATCAAGCAAAGCAAACAGAACATGGTGCTATAGCAACCAATACACTCGGTGAGCTTATAGCAGATAATCTAGATTATTTAAATACACTTAATTCATCTATTGATTTAGTAAGTGGTTTATCTGATAATGGATTAGTTGCCGTTCAAGATCTAAACAACAAGAATAATGAATCGGGTGCTGCATCTGGAAAAATATATGATATGGTTGTTGAAACTGATAAGAGTGCAGATAGAATAAGATTGGCGAGCGAAATGATTAAGAATATAGCCCACCAGACAAATCTTCTTGCACTTAATGCTTCCATTGAAGCTGCAAGAGCAGGGGATGCAGGTAGAGGCTTTGCCGTTGTTGCTGAAGAGATAAGGAAGCTAGCTGAGCAATCTAATCGATTTACTGATGAGATATCTGATATTATTGCAGAGCTTACCAATAACACAGGTGCTAGTGTTCAGGTGTTTGATGACGTCGGTAAAATCATGGAGTCCCAAACTGCCAGTGTAGAAAATACTATTGACAAGTTTAAGGGCATTCGCGAGGCTATAGAAAAAATAAGAGTGATTATTAGCGATCTTAACACATCAGGTAATAATATGAATATAAAGAAAGAAGATATGATAGACACAATTGAGAGTTTATCTGCTATCTCTGAAGAAAATGCTGCCGCTACTGAGGAAGCAGCAGCTTCGGTAGAAATGCAAACCAATTCTATTGGAGAAATTGCAAACGCCAGTGAGTCCTTGGCTAAGTTAGCATCAGATCTACAAATTGAGATAAGTAAATTTAAGTACTAGAAAGATTGCGTTATATAAAATAATTCAAAAGGGCTGTTCCTGATATTTTTTAGGGGAACAGCCTAATTGTTTTTTAAAGGTCCTAGCAAAATTGGAATAATCATTAAATCCTGACATTCTACAGGTGTCGTTTAGAGAAAAACCTTCTACTAGATACTTTTTAGCTAGGATAATTCGTTTGTAGATTATATATTGTTGCAAGGGCACTCCTGTAACTTTCTTAAAGCATCGGCTTATGTATGTGGGATTGTGATGGACATGCTCTGCAATATCAGCCATGGTTATGGACTCCGTTAGATGCTTATCAATAAATTGCATGGTTTTATTTACTATGGGAGGCATTATATTAATCAAATCGGTCTGAGTGTTTTTTACGAATAGGTTATTAACAAAGACAAGGATCTGGTTAAGATATGATTTGGCTATAATATCATGTCCGTACTCAGACGAATTCAGAAGGTTCTCTACCTTATGTACCATGAACAAAAATTCATTAATTTGGTGCTCATTAAGATAAGCCAAATTATCTTCACCAAAAGGCCTGTTAAGAAAGCATTTTGCAAGGTCGGTTTGTTCGCTGGATAATAATTTGAGCAGGGGTGTACGGATTGTTATTGATACTCTTTCATATACCTTAAGATTAAAGCATTCAACTCTATGTAATTCATTTGGACGTATATTAAAGAGACATCCTCTCTTCATGTTATAGCATTTCTGTTCAATATAATAGCTCGAATCTCCCTTAAGAAATAGATATATTTCATAGCCATCATGATGATGATATCTACTGGTGAAATGTCCACCTCTTTTATGCTCACAGTTTATGTCCTTACTTAGGGCACGATAAAATTTATCTCTTTCCACTCAAATCACCTCCTATAAAGTCGCATTTCGCAATAAATAGGTAATTATTCGCGTTGCATTAGTCACAATGTGATTTTATACTAATAAGTGACTAATGGCAACGACTTCTTATAAATAAATGATTATTAGGGAATATTAGAGACTATAAATAAAGGAGTGACAAGCTATGAACAAAGCGGATGGAATGAATTATGCACCAAAAGGAAAACCAAGCCCTGTTGTTAAGGATGGAGAATTTTGCATTGCTGCAATAGCATTGGATCACGGTCATATCTATGGTATGTGTAATGGATTGACTGAGGCAGGAGCAACACTAAAATGGGTATATGATCCTGACAGCGAAAAAGTAGATAAATTTGTATCAATATTTCCGGGTACCAAGATTGCTTCAAGCGAAGAGGAGATATTAAACGATCCAGAGGTAAAACTGGTTTGCTCAGCAGCAGTTACAAGCAAGCGTTGTGAGCTAGGTCTTCGAGTTATGGGTGCGGGGAAGGACTATTTTACAGATAAAGCACCGCTTACAACTCTGGACCAGCTTAATGCAGCCAAGGATATGGTAAATAAGACAGGTAAAAAGTATATGGTATATTATAGCGAACGTATCCATGTGGAAGCTGCTGTATTTGCAGGACAACTAATCGAGGAGGGAGCTATAGGTAAGGTTATTCAGGTTATCGGAATGGGACCGCACAGACTTAATGCAGCTAACCGTCCTGATTGGTTCTTTATTAAGGAGTTCTATGGAGGCATCCTGTGTGATATCGGTAGCCATCAGATTGAACAGTTCTTATACTATGCCGGTGCCAAGGATGCAACCGTTGTAAAAAGCCAGATTGCTAACTATAATAATCCCGAACATCTTGAACTTGATGACTTTGG
>CAZDWP010000216.1:0-1437 GCA_964508985.1 uncultured Herbinix sp.
CTTCCTTTACAGAAAGTTTTGCTTCTTTCTTTTCCAGTGCTTCGGTTTTCCGATCCAGGGTTTCTTCCTTCGTCAGAACCCGCTTTTCATAGCGTTGTAATTCAGATCTTCGTTCCTTAGTTTCCCGCTCAAATTCATTCTTTGATTTTAGGGATTCCTCTTTTGCTTCGAGTAATGCCTCTCTCTTCTTAGTTTCAGCTGTTTTTAAAGCTTCATCTATGATTTCTCTTGCCTTTTCTTCTGCGGTACCGATCTTAGCTTCATAAACCTTAATACGATATGCTATAGCAAATTTCCAAGCAAGAGGAGCAACTATCACGAAGGTAACCACAATAGCAATTACTACTTCTATTAGCACAGGAGCACCTCCTTATTTAGTTTTCATTGTACAATTACAAATGATTCTTAATAAAACATATATAAAAGATGCATTTGTTATTTATAATACAACATTTAAATTTTAAACTGTAAATGGAAATATGTCAAGTGTACGGTATGAATATTTTATTCTACCGGATTACCAATATAGTAAAAACCTTTGCTTTCTTTTAAATATACTGGAATGATAGTTCCAATAAGACTTTTATCTCCTGGAAAATGAACTAGCATATTATTACTTAGTCTTCCTGTCAGTAAATCTTCATTTTGAGAATTAACTTCCTCCACTAAAACGTCCTGAACCGTATGCTCGTCCCTTCCTGCGGCCTTAGCCGATGAGGCCTGAACCTCATTAAGCAGTCTGTCAAAGCGTTCCTTAGCTACACTTACCTCTATCTGATCATCCATAGTAGCCGCAGGGGTTCCTGTGCGCTTAGAATACAAAAATGTAAAAGCACTGTCAAAACCAACCTTTTTAACTACATCAATTGTATCCATAAAGTCCTCTTCAGTCTCTCCTGGAAAGGCAACAATAATATCGGTTGTAAGTGAAATATCTGGTATTGCCTTTTTAATTCTCGTAACCAAATCCAGATAATCCTCCTTAGTATACTTTCGATTCATTATGCTTAATAGTCTCGTGCTTCCCGATTGCAGAGGAAGATGGAGATGCTTACAGATTTTCTTTGAGCTCCCCATCACATCTATTAGCTCTTGGGATAAATCCTTGGGATGCGATGTCATAAAACGAATTCTTTCAATTCCATCAACTTTCTCAGCTTCCTGCAACAGTCTAGCAAAGCCTATCTTAGGTTCTAGATTCTTGCCATAGGAGTTAACATTCTGTCCTAAGAGCATAATCTCTTTGACACCATCATTTGCCAATAACTTTATTTCATCTATAATATCCTCTAATTTTCGGCTTCTTTCTCTTCCTCTAACATATGGCACTATACAATAAGTACAAAAATTATTGCATCCATACATAATAGTAACTTGTGCTTTTATATTATCCGTTCTTTTTATAGGTAAACCTTCATATATATTTCCATCTATATC
>CAZDWP010000216.1:1447-4209 GCA_964508985.1 uncultured Herbinix sp.
TACAATAGCTACAGAAGTTATTGCACCCAAATATAATATTTACCCCTGCCTTAAATGGATACTTTCTATCATTTGGAAGATTTTCGACAATCATGTCTGTATCCTTCCATAGATCGATTACCATTTTGGCGGAATGCTTGCCTAAGTTTGCTTCATTATCTAGACGAGTCTTAATTAGCTCAGCAATTTTAAATATATTATGAGTTCCAAAAATTATATCTACAAACGGATAACTGCCTTTTATTTTTTCTACTGCTGTAGTTTCTTGCATCATACATCCACATATCGCCACTAACATACTGGGACGCATCTTTTTTAGTCTTCCTACATATCCCAATCTTCCATATACGCGGTTATTGGCATTTTCCCTGACTGTACATGTATTATAAAGAACAAAATCAGCATCCTCAGTATCCGTCTCATCATAGCCAATCTGCTTTAATATGCCAGATATTTTCTCAGAGTCCCTGCTGTTCATTTGGCAACCAAAGGTTTCGATATGATAGGTCTTTCGTGTTCCTGATTTCTTATACTCAGCATCATATCTTTCTTTTAGCTCATTTATAATATCCAGTTGTTTCTTGGCCTCAAATTCATTAGTATTGTCTGTATTATTCACTTTTACCTCCGTCTTAAGTTCCTATGTGTTTTATGTATGAATGCTATTCCGTTTAAAGCGAGACTCCTCCCAGCTCAAATAATATCAGCTTTATTTCTTCATAGGTGAATGTTCTGTAATTATAATATAAGGGAAAGTCAGCATTTTCGTCAACTGTTTCTATAGTTATGGCCGGTTTATAAAAATGCTCTGAAAAATAATGAACAGTATTACCACCGGAATCACCATAATCAATTTCATTTTCAGAGTCGTTAAGCTCATATTTTGTGATGTTTTTTAATCTTTTAGCTATGTAAAGCTGCTTATCATTATAGTCCTTTGTCATACTGTTACGATAATAATATATGGTTTTTCCCCTGGAATGGAAGTCCATAAAGCACTTAATACGATATTGATGAAAAACTTGTATTAGGGCCTTTGTCTCATTCTCACTGGCTGCATAATCATTAGCTCCCTTGGGCTTCCATGAGCGACATGGAAAGTTTCGATTGATATCTATCCCACGGGCGTTGAATTTCCACTCCGAATAATTGTGTTTTTTCCCTTTTAGCTTGTTCTGCAGATCAGGACGCCTTATAGACTCATGACCATATAATGATATCATATACCCATCAGGATTTAATAGTGGAATCATAAGGATGGTATATGTCTGTAATAGCTCATATACACATTTTCTGAATATCATATTATCATATTGATTTTCCATATTTGCCGAAGGATTACTAAGCTTCTGGTCAATTTTTTCTTTATTGCTTTTAAATTCTTCATATTGATCGGCATAAAACTCTGTAATCTTCATTAAAACTATGGGATTTATTGTCTCTCTGCCATGGACGCCACCACAAAAAAGTATATATCTTCTACCAATTCCAAGCCTAAGCATAACAATGTCACGATTGTCATGTGACTCACCAATCGTGACATTTTTAATAATATTATTATACTTTTTTGCCAAAGCGTCTGCATCTGAGATTAAGTCCTCATATGAATACTTCTCTTGGCTAAAATCGACAATCATATTCCTGCTCCTAAAGTCGCTTCTTTTACAACCTATGTAATTACAACAAAAGTTATGCGTAAAGCTAATAAGGAGTCTACTAATCTATTGATACCACTTACTTATTGATTTAGATTATAAAATATCTGTGCTATGGGTGAATCCTCCGATAAAATCAGGGTATTATCAGTGCCGGAAAGAGAAGCTCTTGCAGCATCTAATCCTCTGATAAAGGTATAAAATTCACTTCTAGAAGCATCAGAGTAAGCATTCGATAATACCCTCATATACTCTGCTTCTCCCTCTGCAATTGTTTTAGCTGCAGTAGTCTGGGCATTAGATATGCTTATTTCAATTTCCTTATCGGTAGTGTTTCTAATCATCTGAGCTTCAGATTCACCTTCAGCGGTATAAGTAGCCGCCATTTGCGCACGTTCAGATATCATACGCTCAAATACTGCGTTCTTATTGTCGCTTGGAAGATCAAGATGCTTATTCTCAACCGTAATAAGATGTATGCCGTATTGCTCCATAGTATCACCGATATCCTCCATAAATGAAGCATTCAGTTTACCATTTCTTCCGCTTATAACCTCAATCTGAGTATTACTGCTGATTACATTTTTCATTGCATTATATACTGTTGTATTGATTCGACTCTCAGCTAGTGTAATAGATGAATTTAGTGTCTGTGCGAATTTGGTTGGATTGGATATACTCCATAATACATAGCTATCTGCAACCATGGTCTTCTTATCTACTGTAATTACATCCGATTGGGTCATATCATAAAACTGTATTGCCTTTGGAAGCTTATCAACTGTTTCAACAAAGGGTGTTTTAAAGGATAGACCTGAACTTTCTATAACCCTATCAATTTTATCAAAGCGCTTTATAATGGAATATTCATTTTCTTTTGTTACAACCAATGAAGTCGATAATACAATAATAGCACCTAAGAAAATAATTAAGAATAAAATACCTGCAATGCTTTTAGTTTTTTTAGCCATTAGTTACTACCTCCTTCCATAAGTGGTTCCAGTGGCAGAAGCTTATTAACCCCTGTTTCTCCGCTATCAATAATTACCTTAAGTGATGGAAGAATATCCTCCATTGCTTCATAATACATTCTTTCCTTTGTAATCA
>CAZDWP010000217.1:0-4191 GCA_964508985.1 uncultured Herbinix sp.
AACAATCCTTTAGTTATACATGAATACTCAAATAGTGTAACATTTTATGCTAATAAAGCGGGAACCGCGACAGTTTCTATAAGAGAAGGATCAGAAGATGGTGTTTTGTTTGGGACAGTTAATTTTGTTATAACAGAAGTTCCTTGTCAGAAAATAGAAGTACAAAAAGATGAATATACTGTATATGAGGGCGAAGATTACTTTGGTATATATTTCACATTAGATCCTTGGAATACTACTGATAAGGTTACAGTGACTTCCGATAATCCAGATGTAATAAATGTGACAAATGACAATGAATATGGTGATTGGGAATATAAGGTTGGAAAAGTTGGAAAAGCTACTATAACGATATCATGTGGAGAGCAATCTGTCGAGCGTGTAGTGACAGTGTTAGCAGATGATGCGGAAGCAGAAGATGATTAGGAATGGTAAGAGACTGAGAAATTAATTGCTTGTATAAGATGTCATAGTTGATGAAATATCGACTATGACATCTTTATTGTTAATTAATCTATTATATAGGGATTTACTGTATAATCTATGCCATTTGCAGCAAATTGCTTTTTAATTCTATAATTCATTACTGAAGCCAGAAACCTTGTGATTAAATAAGGCAACTTCATCATAGCTTTTTTGAATAGTTCCTCTGACGAATGTTCATCATTTATTATATGGTCTATATAGTTGTTTACAGCGGGAACCATTTTCTTTGCACCGATTATTTTCTCTAGTGGCTGACCGTTTAGTATGGCACCACCGCCCATAATAAAGCCACCTTTATATTCAAGTGAATTATCATCAGCGAAATTTTCCAGTAATCTTATTCCATGCACGTGAGTATGGACATACGGCATACCTCCTTGAATAAAGCCATATAAGCTTTGACCATGTAGAATACCATCACTATTTGCCATAGACATTAACAGCTTAACGGTCACTGCGGGGTATGAGGAGACATAGCATGGACCAATCATTACGATGGATTCTGCATCTTTAATTTTCTCAAGAAGAATGTCCATTTTATCAAGATATGTATATAAATCACACATGCATACACTATTTGCATCTGAACGAATTCTGTCAGCAAAATAATTAACAAGCATATTGCTAGTTCCTTTTCTCCTGGGACTCAGATTAATTATTATAAAGTTCATATCTTATTTACCTCCAAAGCAAGCTTTTCTATATCTTGATCCGTGAATGTATTACCAAAAACCTTACCTAAATATTTAATACCTGTTACTTTTGCTATGGACTTTACTTGATTTTCATAGGATATTCTTTCCTTGTCAGAGATGTTGTCTGAGATACCTATTCCAATAATTTTTTTCATCTTTGATTTAGAAGTTTTAATCAACTCTTTCTTTTTCACCTTATAAAACACATTACCTGTAAGAGACATTTTATCAACAATTTTTCTAGTTGTGTACGAAAAACCACCCCATACCACAGGTGAAGTATAAATGATCTTTTCACATTTCATCATTAACGGAATTATAATATCCATATCATCTCTTACAAGGCATTTTCCAAATGTCTTCTGAGTACAGCCTCCACATCCATAACATGGTTTGATGTTCATGCCACTTGCGGATACAAATTCTACATCTTCATTTATTTTCGTATAGTATTTGTAGAGATCACGGCCAAACTTTTCATCTTTATTGTCAGCAATTATTAGTATCATATGTTTCTCCCTTCTTCCTAAGACAGATGAAACGTCCACCTGCCCCCTGTCTTGCTAAAATTATTTACTTTCTTCGCGGATTTTTCTTAAGTTCCCATCGATTTTAAGTAAGGTTTTAAATGTGGACTCAATTTCCTTAGCTGTTACATTTTCATATAATCTTTCTATGAAATCAACTTCCTTTGCTCTGTATTTATCACCTAGGTCAATGACCTCCTGTGTGGACCTTACCCGAAGCTTTCGTCTATCATCTTTATCAAAATATGTACTTACATATCCCTTTGCTTCAAGCTTGTTAACTATTTGCTTGACATTCTGATGAGAGGAGCCCATAAACTCTGATAATTCAGAAATGGTTGGGTGCTTTTCTTGAAATACAAAAAGACAGATAAGCAGGAAAAACTGTTTACAGGTTATTTCCTTATAAAATGAATCTCCAGCTGATTGAAGTCTATTATCAAATGAAAAAAATAGTCCAAATAATGCTCTTTTGTTATCAACGGTTTCAAATAATTTATCTCTATCCATGATTATACACTCCTAATTATTTAATCTACACTCGCTAGAGCATTACCTACTGCACTTTTTATAACTTCAAGTTCAACCTTTACTAATATGGTGTCTGCTTTTCCACGATATATTCCATCATCAATAGTGTCCATATCTACTTCATAATAGCTTAGGTTTTTCATATTGTTACCTAGCTTTATAAAGAGTACAACCATCATAGTCACAATAAATGCAATTATCACTAATAATACCTTTATAGAATTCTTCATTTTAACTCCCCTAATATAATATGTAATGTGTTACCTAATATTTTATTGCTAATTGTTTTATATGTCAAGTAGCAAAAAAGAGAAGGCAAGACAGCGGAACCCACTTGCCTTCCTTTTAAAGTAAAATATTAAATTTTTATTACATGAAAAAAATAAATTGATTACAGGATGTACTCTGTGATATAATTCCTACATAAAAAAACAGAAGCGTCTGAAAGGATCAATAATAGCGGTATATTTAACAATAAAAGAAGAGTATTTCGTTGTTTATACAACTTTCATTCGTTATGTGTAACTGACAATTTCTTATATTTAAGGGGGAATTTTAATGTCATATGCATACGAAGTGCTACAAGATGTAATAGCAAGAAATCCGGGCGAACCGGAATTTCATCAGGCTGTAAAGGAAGTACTAGAGACACTTGAACCGCTATTAAAGGTACGTAAGGATTATCAAAGAGCCGGAATTTTAGAAAGAATTGTAGAGCCTGAAAGGCAGATTGTATTTCGTGTGCCTTGGGTTGATGACCAGGGAAGAGTACAGGTTAACAGAGGTTTTAGGGTGGAGTTTAACAGCGCAATAGGCCCCTATAAGGGTGGACTGCGTTTTCATCCTTCTGTTTATCTTGGAATTATTAAGTTTCTTGGATTTGAACAGATATTTAAGAATTCGCTTACTGGAACTCCAATCGGAGGAGGTAAGGGAGGAAGCGATTTTAATCCGAAAGGAAGGTCTGATGGAGAGGTTATGCGTTTTTGTCAGAGCTTTATGACAGAATTGTATAGACATATAGGGCCTGATACCGATGTGCCAGCAGGCGATATCGGCGTAGGTGGAAGAGAGATAGGCTATATGTTTGGACAATACAAGCGCATTAAGAATGCATTTGAGGGTGTCTTGACAGGAAAGGGATTAACCTATGGTGGTAGCCTTGTAAGAAAGGAAGCCACTGGGTATGGACTCGTATATCTTGTAAATGAGATGCTATTTGATAATAAGAGAAGCTTTGAGGACACCACTGTATCCATATCAGGATCTGGAAATGTGGCAATCTATGCAGCAGAAAAGGCTACACAGCTAGGTGCAAAGGTTGTAACAATGAGTGACTCAAACGGCTATATATACGATGCTGACGGCATTAATCTTGATACGATTAAGCTGCTTAAGGAAGTTAATAGAGAAAGAATTAGTGAATATATTAGTAAGCACCCTAGTGCAGAATATCACCAGAGATGTACCGCAATTTGGAGTGTGCCATGTGATATAGCCTTACCTTGCGCTACACAGAATGAGCTTGACGGTGAGTCTGCAAAGCTACTTATTGACAATGGATGTATAGCAGTGGGAGAGGGAGCAAATATGCCGACTACCCCTGAAGCGATTGACATTCTAAAGGAGGGAAAGGTTCTATTTGCACCTGCCAAAGCGGCAAATGCAGGAGGAGTAGCCACCTCTGCTTTAGAAATGTCTCAGAACAGCTTACGCCTTTCCTGGTCATTTGAGGAAGTAGATCAGAAGCTGAAGGATATTATGGTTGATATATATAAGAATATTAGTGAGGCTGCCAAGGAATATGGCTGTGAAGGAGACCTGGTAGCAGGTGCCAATATAGCAGGATTTATAAAGGTGGCAGATGCCATGCTGGCTCAGGGAATTGTATAATTTTTATATAACTTGATTATCAAATATTATAATAAAGTAGAATATCTATAAATGAAATA
>CAZDWP010000218.1:0-4181 GCA_964508985.1 uncultured Herbinix sp.
CAAACGCTCCTTAGGCTTAATTAACTTGATTTTTTTAATGTTCAGGATAAATATAATGGAACCAAATGTCATTGCTCCATAAAACCAAATCATCATAATACCCATACCTAAGGAATTTTGGCTATTAGTAATCAAGGGAGCAAAAGCTGTCCCCACAAGATTTATCATCATATGTAGTAATATGGAATATATAATCCTATTTGTTCTAATAGTTATATAGGCAAATAGTATTCCTAGTACTGTTGCATAGAAAAACTGCGACAAGTTAAAATGGAATATTCCAAATGCAAAGCCTGTAATTAATATTGCGGGTAAATCGCCAAATCTACGAAGCTTATCGAGTAGTACTTTTCTAAATATCAGCTCCTCCACTATAGGTGCAATTATAACTGCATATATAATAGTGAGTATCATATTACTACCAAAAATAAAATCTTCTAAAGGGTTTATCATCTCGATACCCCTCATAATCTCAATTATTCCACTTATAAATAACCCTATGATGTTAGATATATATGCTGCTGCCACACATATAATAAAATACCCAATGAATTTTCCAAATGAAATCTTTTCCTTCTCTCCAATATCCGAATTCGGTATCCTCTTCATAAGCTTTATAAACAGAGGTAAGCCTACCCCCACAATTCCGATTACGGTCAAGGCAAGATTAATCCAACTAGCTTCAATTAAACCAGGAAAAAACAAACCTATTATAAGCGAAATAACGAACTGAGCTGCAAATATAGCTAGTGACATCAAAGAAAGATATAAACCACTGTTACTTATAATACTCTTGTAAGACATGGCAGTAACAGTTTGATTATTAAGCTCATCTTGTATCTCCTCACTTTGAACTGATTCATTGCCCTCATCATTATAATCCATGAAATCCCCCATATCATCCCTCCAAATTCAATACAAATATGCACCATCTTATCTGGGCATCAATTATACTCAACATTAGTTTTCTAACCCATATTTAAGTAATGTGGTGGAATCCTCCCATCTTCCTACTGCATCAGAATTCATAACCACGCTAACCACTACCCTATCATCCTTTTTAGCTACGGATATCAGGCATCTTCCCGCCATTGTACTAGTTCCTGTTTTTAGCCCTATACAGTAGGGATAATACCTACCGCTTTCCTTAGATATCAAGGAGTTTGTATTACTCCATGTTACATCAAATCCATCTGAAAATACATTCCTCGCACTACTTTTATTAGATATCTCGATGATAGATTCATTATCTGCTGCTGCCATACCAATCATGCCCATATCATATGCTGTGGTATACTGGCCTATTGCATCATATCCATCGGGTGTCTTGAAGTTAGAGTTAACTGCCCCAAGGCTTTTTGCCTTATTATTCATTAGTTTTATAAATTCAGGGACTGCTTCCTTTAGGCTAGCATTCTCATTTTTTAGAGCCTTTCTACCCACATAGGCTGCTATTACATAGGCTGCATCATTTCCCGAAGGAACAAGCATCCCCTCTAGAAGATTTCTTATTGTAAGAACCTGACCCTTTTTAATCCTTGCTAGGGTGGAATCTGAAGCTACCAAATCCAGTTCATCCCCTGCTATTACCTCTTCCTCCTCCATACACCAGTCAAGTACCACCAGTGCAGACAAGAGCTTTGCCGTGCTTGCAGGAAATACCGGTGTTATCGGGTCCTTATAATATATTACATCACCGGTCTTTGCATCAAATAATATTGCTGATTTAGCCTTAACATCCAATACTGGATTTTGAATATCTAATGCTACCTCTATCTTACTATCATTAACCATGTCGGGAATATATTTCATATAATCTACCTGATTGCTGTCATTAATTAATTGCATATCTGGTAATTCTACAACATTTCCACCAATGGTATCTGTCGAATCTGGATTCTCTCCACCGTCAGTATTATCGGAATCGGGTGTGTCCTGTGCCTTGTCCTGGCCTTCACCCTCTACTTTACCACCATTAATTTCTTCATTACCATTAGATACCTCTCCATTACCGTTGCTAGCTTCCTCACTATCATCGGTCTTGGACTCATCCGGGTCTGTAGCTGTATCAGTCTCTTCCTCCCCTGTATCAGAAGAATCTATTTGTTCATTATTCTCAGAATCGACATCAGAATCCTGTGAATTATCATTAGTGGCATCAGCATAAATCCAATCTTCCTCTGTATTAGCATCTAGGGATTGATTCTGCGAATCATTAGACCCCTCATCGTGTATCTCACTATCCTTATCTGTAGAGTCCTTGCTGATTTCCTGCTGATTTTGGTTATAATTTGGATCCGGCTGCTTCCCTATCATAAGCATGGTTCCAAGGAACATAGCTGCTATTACAACACATGAAAATAGAAGAAGTCCAATCACACTTTTTTTGTTCATCAAATATCTCCTTTTGTTAAAGTGACATTCTCTAGGGCCTAATCTAATAAAAAGGGACGTCTTTGCGGATATGAACGTCCCCTTATTACTTCTTATTGTAATATTTATAACCAAAGATTGCAACTATTATCCTTAAATTCTGCAAATGAATTAGTGTCTAAATGTAATATCCACATCTCCGATACCGCCATCAATACTAATAGTATTATCTGCCCTAAAGCCATCTTCATGTTCACCCGACACCTTATTACCGTTTACTCTTACCGATCCTAAACCTGCACTAATCTTAAGTGCGTAATCATCTCTAGAACCGTTTAATTGTATATTGACACCTCCTACACCACAATCAATATCTGATTTACCAAATATCATTCCATCAAGCTTAATACTACCTACACCACTATTTAAGTCTACGTCTGTGAAATTAACATCTATAAGCTTCATATCACCAACGCCACCATCAGCATCTACTCTCATGGCTGTTAAACTTTTACCGTAGACTTCACCTACACCAGCGTTTATTTTCAGATAATCCGTAGAAAGATTGTCTAGATTTACGTTACCTGCGCCACTGTCAATCTCTATCCTTTTAGCATGAAAATCCTCAGGTACATATACAGTAATTACAGCCTTTTCTCGGGATGTACCAAAATCAAACCATAAAAACCTTCTCATAAAGTCCGGTTCATCAACAATAAGCGTCCCTCTAACAACTTCTGCACGAAAGCGGTCCGATACATTAGATGCCTCCACCCTGAATCCATTACCCGGTTTAACATTAAGCTTTCCTATCCTATGATTAATCTCTAGCTTTTCTACATCACTAAAATCCATACTATAGTCTATTGTATTTACCTCCTCCACGCTAAAGATAGATGCAACTCCTGAAATTGTACCGATAATTCCACTCAATATACCGATGGTAAGTAATATTGCAAATCCTATAGCCACATACTTTATTACTTTTTGATATGTATTCATTTAAGATCAATCCCCCCAAACATCGTAGTAGAATTAAGGTAAATAGTATACGCATTTGGGCCTGTTGATTGAACGGTCTTATTGCTTACTCCGCCAAATATAGGAACATTATTCACCTTTACAGTAACTCCTCTTGGAACATATATATCTATACCTCCAAATACAGCTGTAGCTGCTATTTCTACATCACTATCAATAATAGCTTCCCGAAGATCAAGAGTAATTCCTCCAAATATTGAATTCAGAATGGTACCTGTAAACCGGTCGTTAACTCTTATCTTGTTACTGGCAAATATAGCGCTGTATTCCTTTGCCGTTGTGTTACTATGGCCCTGACCCTCTACATATCCCTCAGTGTATCCCTTATGATTAAGATTAAGCGGCTTTCTAAATGTCCCCTGAAACATAATCTTTAAGCCTATGACTATAAGAACGGCGGGTATTATAAGCTTCCACCAATCAATACCGATGTTGACATATTGTGAAACCAACAGCATGACACCGACTATTAATCCGCTTGATGCACCTATAGTTAGCCCACTACGAATAATACTAAGAAGACAAGGAATTATGATAAATAGAGTCCACCACCCGTCAAAGAATATATGAAAATTCCAGTCAAAAAGTACATTTCCGGCAATCCCCACACCTATTACTATAAATATAATTCCCCATATTAAATTAGATACTTTATTTCTCATAATAAAACCTCCCACTAATTGTTATAAATTGGTTTATATAAATGTATCATAAGCTAATAGTTCACAATATGCAACACAAAACTTAATTATCTAATTCTTCTAATA
>CAZDWP010000219.1:0-3704 GCA_964508985.1 uncultured Herbinix sp.
ACATACGAGGGAGAAGAAGATGGACAACTCTAGGAAATTGATTGTTGGCTATGATATGTGTGAGGACTATTCACAAATAAGCTGCTACAGCTATAAGTCATACGAACCGATACCAATATGCCCTATAGAGGATGAGAAAAACACTCTCATTCCTACTGCCTTATGCGAAACACGTGATTCCAGAACATGGGTATATGGCAGCGAGGCTATTGCTTGTGCTAAAGATGGTTTAGGTGTGTTGGCTGATGGGTTATTATATAAACTTAAGCATCGTGAAGAGGTTACTATATTTGAAGAAAAATATAATGCAGTTTCCCTAATGGAAAAATACTTAAGAAAAACACTGATGCTAATAAAGAATCATTTTCCCACAGAGACAATTACTCAGATTGTAGTAACCCTTCATGAAATGGATCCTAATATTATCGAAGGTATATATGAAGCCTTATATATGCTCGGAATAGAGAAAGACAGAGCTAATATCATAAGTCACGGCAGCAGTTTTATGTATTATGCCTTAAGCCAGGAAAGGGAGCTTTGGCTAAATGATGTTGGGCTATTCGATTTTAGTGAGGACGGACTTAGCTTTTATCAGATAAGCATAAATCGAAGAGCAAATCCTATGATTGCGGGCATGGAAAAGAAAAACTTTTTTGATATATTAGATTATTCTGTACTTAAAAATAAGAAGGTAGATAAGGAATATACATTTGAAACTATCGCCAATACTGTTTTATACAAGCAGATTGTATCTACTCTATATTTTACAGGGAGAGGGTTTTCGGATAACTGGGCAGGCGAGGTTATAAAGAGCCTATGTGCAGGACGTAGAGTGTTTGTTGGACAAAATCTCTATACCAAGGGTGCATGTTATGCTGCAAAAGAGATATCAGGGGAAGAAAACCTCAATAATATAATACTACTAAATAATGAGATGGTAGTAAGCTCTATAGGACTAAAGGTATATTTAGATGGGATATCACAGGAGATTATATTATCAAATGCAGCGGTACCTTGGTATGAGGTGAACAAGGACATTGAAGTGATATGTGATGAAGCGACTGATATTGAGATAGTTATTAGAAATATCATGACTAAGGAAGTTATCAGGGAAAGAATACCGCTTAATAACCTTCCGGAGAGACCGAATCGAATGACTAGGTTGAATTTACATATTACATGTGTGGATAAAACAAAGGCTAAGCTGGTAACTTCAGATATGGGATTTGGAGATATCTATCCGGCTACCGGAAAACTTGCAGAGTATATACTGGATGTATGATAAAGTGAGGATAGGGCATGGGTAAACTAATTATTTGCAGCGGAAAAAGAACTGATAGGCCATATGTTATGCCTACTACAGGTCATAGGATTTATTCCATCGAAGAGCTATGCTATTATATCTATAATAATATCTATTCTATTGATGAGACCTTATTCACTGATTCGTTGGTAGACTGGATAGGTACCGAGCTATGCCTAATTTCAAGGGCTGAGAAGCTGGAAACGTCTCTGAAGCAAGGTGTAGATCTCAAGACTCTGCTAGCGGTGGTAATGTGTAGCTCGGATTATTATACCGAACAGGAAATAAAAAAGCTATTGACTACAGTCGATGATATTAGGAAAATGCCCCCTGTTAAGCGTTGGTTCATTAAAGCAAATTCATTTTTACATAGAAAACAGTTCTCTGAGGCATTAGCTCAGTATGACAGACTACTTATTTCAGAAGAAGCAGTAGACTTAACCCCTAAGGATTATGGGGATATTCTTCATAATAAAGCTATTGCTACTCTGTATATTAATGGGCTGGAGGGGGCACTAGAGCTATTCTTACAGGCTTATGAGCGTAATCATAGAGAAGATACCCTACGTCAGTATCTGTATACTCTCTGGCTTGTAAAAGGTAGAGAGGCGTTTGATGAAGACACATCGAATAATCAGATTAATGTAGAGCTTAGGGAGGATATTGCATTAAGAATGGAGCAATTATCCCGTGATGCAAGGCTATGTAAGGATATGGATAAAATATATAAGCTAAGAGATATGAAGGATTCCGGCAAAACGGATGACGTCAGAGAAAAATGTAAGCAGATGATATATGGATGGATTGGTGAAATGAGAGTTCTATAGAATAATGCACTGACATGCAACGTTAATCAGGAGAAATAAAAATGGGATGGTTAGGAAAGTTATTTAGGAAATCAAATAATGCGGATACCGAAGATAAACAGGACCACATTCAATTAGATAATTCGAACAGAGATCAGATAGTACGTTTAAATTCTTATACAGATCGTAAGGGGTATATTAAGGAAAACAGTGAGATAATTGCTGAAAGCTATCGTCAGATTGAGGAATCCAAGGTGGAATATCAAGCAGTAACCTCATATCTTACAGATATGCAGAAAATCGATAGGATTCCAAAGCTTGAAAGAGAAGCAATTGAGGATGCGGCAAGGAATATACTAAATCTTAATAAAGAGAGAAATAATATTCGTAATAGAAAGTATAATATTACGGATACTCAATATCGACTATTCGAGCGATATGAGATGCAAATTCCAAAGGAATTATTATCTCTTAAGGAAGCTGAAAGCTATCAAGGCGATATTGATGGAGATATTGCTCGCCTTGAGAAGGAAAAGCAGAGCTTTCTGGATGAAGAGGATGATATAATAAATAAGCAATCTTTCTTAAAAGGAATAGCAAAAACCACCTTTGTAGTTATAGTGGTATTGTTCGCAATTTTTGCGGCCTTATCAAGCGCATTAGGTTCAAATATGACGCTTCCGTTTTTACTGACAGTTCTTATGGGAATGGTATCAACACTGTATTTATTCATGGAGGCCAGAAAGAATGCCCATGATATAAAGATGGTGCAGTTAAAGTTGAACAAGGTTATCATGCTTATCAATAAGGTGGCAATAAAATCGGTAAACAACCGTAATTATCTTGATTATTGCTATAGCAAATACATGGTAGTGAGCTATGACCAGCTTAAAAACCGCTGGGAACAGTATGTAAAAATAAAAGATGAGAATAAAAGATTTGAAAGTAACTCACAACTACTGGAGTTCTACAATGATATACTAATAAAGGAATTAAAAAAATATAAGGTGACAGATACTGAGATATGGATTTATCAGCCAACAGCCATCCTAGATAACAGAGAGATGGTTGAGGTTAGGCATAGGTTGAATGTACGTAGGCAAAAGCTTAGAGAACGTATACAAGCTAATAAGGAGCAACAGGATGATGCTTCAAAGGCTATTATATCTTTGATAAAAGTATTTCCTGATAGTGAGTCCGAGGCTATCAGCATATTAAAAAAGTATAAAATTAAGCAGGATATAATACAAAGTCAGTAACCGATAAAGCTAAAATTCATTTGATAGTGATATAAATTTACTTAAGTTAGTAAACTGTTCAGAAGAATTGCACAATAGAATTTGAAACGTTTGTTTGTTTTTACTGATTCTTAAAGATGCTTATTGAATAAGTGATAAACACGAGATATACTATAATAAAAGGAGGGTATCAAATGAACGGAGAAGAAAGAATAATACAATTAATACAGGAATTATCCGGAAAGGTTAGTACTATTCAAAATGGTCAGGATAAATTAATCGGAAGATTTGATACTCTAGAAGGAAGATTTGATACTCTAGAAGGAAGATTTGATACTCTAGAAGGAAGATTTGATA
>CAZDWP010000219.1:3804-4147 GCA_964508985.1 uncultured Herbinix sp.
CTCTAGAAGACAGTCATAATAAATTATCCGAGACTGTTACTGACTTAAGGCTTCATATTGAAAATGTTACAGATAAGAACATTCAGATTCTAATGGAACAATATATTCCAAATGTTGAAAAGCTAGATAGAGCAATCCAAAAAATTGATAGAATTGAAATAGATGTTGATAATATAAAGAAAGTAGTATTATCACACAGTATAGAGATTAATGAATTAATGAAACAAAAATAGAAATACCTTGACATAAATCGTTATTTTGCATAATATAGTAGTAATATTTCAAAAAGATAAATGCCTTGATAAAGAGGAGTAGGTAAGCAACACTTAACAGAGAGGATCAT
>CAZDWP010000220.1:0-4147 GCA_964508985.1 uncultured Herbinix sp.
TTAAGCTTACTTAAAAATGATTTTGATTTATTTTCAGACAGTGTATATGCATTTACTCCTACGGGAGATGTAAAAACATTACCTACAGGGTCGAATACCATTGATTTTGCATACAGTATTCACAGTGCTGTCGGTAACAAAATGGTAGGAGCAAGGGTTAATGGAAAGCTTGTACCGATTGATTATGTTATTCAAAACGGTGATCGTGTTGAGATTATGACATCACAGAACTCTAAAGGACCCAGTCGTGACTGGCTGTCCATTGTTAAGAGCACCCAAGCGAAGAACAAGATTAATCAATGGTTTAAATCGATATTAAAGGAAGATAATATAAGCAGAGGTAAGGAATTAGTATCTGGCTATTGTAAGCAAAAGAGTATCACTCTCAGTGATTTAATGAAGCCTGATTTTACCCGTATAATAATGAGAAAATATGGCTTTAAGGATTGGGAATCAATACTTGCTGCAATAGGTCATGGGGGTCTAAAGGAAAGTCAGGTTGTTAATAGACTTTATGAGGAATATCGTAAGAAGAACAAGTTGGATATAACTGATGAGAATGTTCTTGAGAACATAGCTGATAACAGGGAGCATAGAATTATAGATAAAAAATCCAAGAGCGGTATAGTTGTTAAAGGAATTCATGATTTGGCAGTACGATTTACAAAATGTTGTAGTCCTGTTCCAGGTGATGAAATAATTGGATTTGTTACAAGAGGAAGGGGAGTATCCATACATCGAACTGATTGTATCAATATCATAAATTTACCTGAGGATGACAGAGTGCGACTTATAGATGCTGAATGGGACGTACAGGACGGGAAAGCTACTGGAGTATATCCTGCTGAAATTAAAATATATGCCAATAACAGAACCGGTGTCCTTGTGGACATATCAAAGGTATTGACTGAGAATGAAATAGATGTAATATCGATGAATGTAAGAACAAGCAAACAAGGTACAGCATCCATCAGCATAGGATTTGAAATAAACGGAGTTGAGCAACTTAATGAGATTATTTCAAAAATCCGCAATGTGGAAAGTATATTGGATATTGAACGAACTGCCGGTTAATGATAGAAAGAGGTTATATTGTGAGAACGATTAATATAAAGACACTTGTACTGGGAATGGTGCATAGCAATTGCTATATTGTTAAGAGCCCGAAATCGCAGGAAGTTGTTGTGATAGATCCCGGTGCAAATGAGAACACAATAGACAAATATTTAAAAGAAAATGACCTGGAGTGTAAGGCGATATTCCTTACCCACGGTCATTTTGACCATATATCAGCGGTAGCAGGGCTTAAGGCATTAACCAATGCCCCTGTATATGCCCATGAAGCTGAAGTAAAGCTATTAAGTGACCCCCAGCTGAATGCATCAGCTTATATGGGAGATGAGATAATCGTAAACCCTGATATAAGGTTAAAGGATAATGAAGAAATCCAAATAGCGGGATTATCTTGGCGTGTAATATATACACCGGGTCATACAGAGGGAGGAGTCTGTTACTATCTTCTAGACCATGGAATTATGTTTAGCGGTGACACCCTTTTTCATGAGAGTATCGGAAGGACTGATTTACCTACAGGCAATCACCAAATGCTGATAGAATCGATTGAAAATCAGCTCATGGTTCTTGCTGATAATATTGAGGTTTATCCCGGACATGGAAGACCGACGACTATCGGCCATGAGAGAAGCAGCAATCCATATCTATAAAGGAGTTACCATGATTGAAATAATTTTATCAGATATGACATATGAAAATGATGTCCATCAAATTGTAAAAGCATTTTATCCCGAGGAAGAAGCTAATACATGCACTATTAAAATTGACTTTGGAATTGATAAGGTAAATATAAATATAAAAGATAATAATGGTGAAAGCCATAATTCTTACACCTCTACACCGCACCCTGTAAATGAGAAGGCGGCTTATAAGAATTCCATGAAGCGCCTACTATATAGTATGCTTTCTGATATAAGCAAAAAGGAACTGCCCTGGGGTATATTAACAGGTATCAGACCAACAAAGCTTGTATATGAAATGCTTGAGAAGGACTTGGATGAACCCGGGATATATAGGAGAATGGAAGAGGAATATCTGTGTTCAAAGGATAAAGTAGAGACAAGCATCCATATAGCAAATCGCGAAATGCAGCTTTTAAATGAGCTGGATTTTAAATGTGGTTATAGTCTGTATATTGGTATACCCTTTTGCCCAAGCACCTGCTTGTACTGTTCCTTCCCTTCATTTTCGGTGGAAAGATATGCCGACATTGTAGAGGACTATATAGATGCATTAGAAAAAGAAGTTAGATATGGCTCTACTTGTTTTCGCAATAAAAAATTAACTACAGTATACTTAGGAGGAGGCACACCGACAACCCTGTCAGCTAAGCAGTTAGACCGATTATTGGGACTAATTAGGGAATTATATGATTTTACCTATGTAAGGGAGTTTTGTGTAGAAGCGGGGCGTCCCGACAGTATTACTATAGACAAGCTAGTGGTATTAAAGAAATGGGGAGTAGATAGAATCTCCATCAATCCTCAGACAATGCAACAGAGGACTCTGGATCTGATAGGAAGAAAGCATACAACAGCTCAAATAAATGAGGCTTTCCACATGGCAAGGGAAACAGGCCATGATAACATAAATATGGACATAATTATCGGACTCATCGGAGAAACTCCTGAGGACGTCGCAGATACTCTCGAGAAGATTAAGATGCTTAATCCGGAAGGCCTTACGGTTCATACTCTAGCTATAAAGCGTGCGGCAAGACTTAATATTGAAAAAGAGAATTATAAAGGATTAAAGGCAGAGAACGTACCCGAAATGCTTAAGGTATCAAAGAGTTTTGCAGATGCTAACGCTTATCTTCCATATTATCTTTACAGACAAAAGAATATGGCAGATAATCTTGAGAATATCGGATATGCAAAACATGGGAAGGAGGGACTATATAACATCTTAATTATGGAGGAAAAGCAGACAATCCTTGCCCTAGGTGCCGGTGCATTGAGCAAATTCGTATACCAGGACAGAAAGCAAATCGATAGGATAGACAATGTTAAGAACCCAAAAGACTACATCAGTAGAATAGATGAAATGATAAAAAGAAAAAAGAACTATTTGCAAGAGGGAGGCCAAGTCCTCCGTTAATGGTTATATAAAAGATTTTGTTAAAGAGGGAGGATAAGTCCTCCGTTAGAGGTTATATAAAAGATTCAATTAATGAGGAGGACTATATAATGATTACACAAAGACCGAAGGGGACGCAGGACTGGTATGGTCTTGATATGTACAGAAGGACTATTATTGAGGAAATCGCAAGGAAGTTATGCAAGAGATATAATATTAAGGAGATAATTACTCCTGCTTTCGAACATACAGTTCTTTTTCAGAGAGGTGTAGGGGAAACAACCGATGTGGTACAAAAGGAGATGTATACATTCCAGGACAAAGGAGATCGTAGCATAACCCTAAAGCCCGAGGGGACTGCAGGAGCTGTTCGTGCATATCTCGAGAACGGTCTATATAATATGAGCCAGCCAACAAAGCTGTTTTATATAACACAGGCATTTCGTTATGAGAAGCCTCAAAGTGGAAGATTTAGGCAGCATCATCAGTTTGGAGTGGAATTTCTAGGGTCGGCAAGTCCTCTGGCAGAGATAGAGTTAATTACCTTATTATCGGAATTTATGGAAGAGCTTGGTCTAAAGGGAGTTAAGCTTTATATTAACAGTATCGGCTGTAAGAATTGCAGAAAGACTTATAATGAAGCATTACTTGGTTTTCTTAAAGAACATGAAAATGAGCTATGTGGTACATGTAGAGAGAGGATGCAGAAGAACCCTCTGCGTGTTCTTGATTGTAAGGTGCCTATATGTCACGAAATAATGAAGGATGCCCCTAGAACTATTGATTATTTAGATGATGAATGTAGAGAGCATTTTGATGAGCTGCAGAGCCTTCTTAACAAAATGGACATTCCCTTTAAGGTTGATACAGGGATTGTCAGAGGTTTGGACTATTATACGAAGACAGTATTTGAATTCATCAATAGTGAAGGACTTACACTGTGCGGAGGCGGAAGATATGATAATCTTATCAACGAGATAGATGAGAAGCAGGA
>CAZDWP010000221.1:0-4130 GCA_964508985.1 uncultured Herbinix sp.
AAAGCAATGGAATTATATCAGTATTTAAATAACAATAGAGATGGATTGCTACCGTATAATAAACGGGGAATTGCCATACCTGAGCCTAAAGAAGGTATATTGTATAAAGGAATGGGAATTCAGGAAACGCAGAACTGTACCGTCATAACACTACGAATGAAGCATAGAAGAATGCGCTGGTCGGTAAATGGAGCCAATAACCTTGCCAAAGCACTTTACCGAAAGGAAAATAAGGAACTGGTTAAAACAATAGAGCGATATACAGATGGACTTGTATTTACGATGCAGATGCAGGAAATCATAGAAACATTAAGTGCAGCAAAAGCGCCAAAGAAGGATGGAAAAGGTAATCCGTACGCAGATAGATTTAATCATCATATGCCGTTAATTGAAGCAATGCAGACAGCATCAAGAAAGGCATTTAAGCGTGCATTTGGATATTAGAAAAAAGTTTTAAAATAGGCTTATTTAGTGAATAAAAAATTACGAAAATATCATTTTAGAAAAACAGTTGGAAAGTTGCCAACGATTACTTGACACAAACTGCAAAATGTTTTTGTTTGTCTTTTTTCACTATATATACTATAATATAAGCAGAATTTTGGCGATATATATATTAGTCAAATATGATGCATAGGCGGAGGATAATATGGAGAAGGAATTAATGCTTGCTGAGGAAAATAGAGAGATTGAAATTTTAGAATTTCTAGCAGGGGGAATATCGTATGGATTTGATATTGATGATATAAGAGAAATACTACCCTATAACAAGAACCCAAGAAAGATACCGAATTCCCATCCATGTATTGAAGGGGTAGTTATGCCAAGAGATTTTGTAATTCCCATTATTGATCTTGTGACAAGCTTAAAGCTTGAGGATGTGGATAATGATAAGTTAGAAATGTTAATTGTAACAAGCATCAAAGATATGAATATAGGATTTCATGTAGATGCTGTTCAAGGCATTTATAGAACAACCACAGCCAATATAACTAAGCCTGGCAGAAAGCTTAGCACTTCTGTTAAAGGAGCAATTACAGGTATTTTAACTATTGATGGCAAAGAGATCGATATATTAGAGCCTCGGAATCTAATATATGATTTAAATCCGGATATTGACTTAAGGTAAATTCTACTTATGATAAAATAGAACCAGAATATTGTGCAAAAAAACAGGCGGTGACTTATGGCGAAGTGTAAGCTATGCAAGAAACTTATATCTGAAGGAACAGAATTCTGTACTGAATGTGCAGAAAAAAAAGACTTAGTATCTAATGAGTCTTATCTTGATGAACTCCTAAATTCCGTACAGAATAAGACGACGACTGCAAGTGACATATATAAGAAAAAGAAGGAGGATCAAAGAGATAATTCTCCTGATATTATTGTGCCACAAGAGAATGATGAGTCATCCTTTATAGATCAGAATGATTTAGATGAATTTGATGATTACGATTTTATGACAGAGTTTGAGGATCCTATTGAGATAAGTCATGAAGAGCTATACGGCGATAGTGTCGCTCTTCATGAAGATAGTAATGAGGAGCAAACCAAGGATATCGAACATGAAGAAGACCCTGAAAATATAATTTATCAGCTTGATGCTAATATTGATAATGAATTTCTAGAGATGAGTGAATCTGATGAACAAAGCCTTATTGATGATGAACATATGGAACCGGTTTTGGATGACTTATTAAAGCATCTGGATATGGTCGAGGAGAATGATGGTTCAGCAGATAGTATGGATTCAGTGTACAATATGGATTCATATGATAGTTATGATTTAACAGATAATAAAGATTCAGATGATACTGATGATTCATTAGATACGGGTATATCATTTGATGATATTGATAATATAGCTGATATTGATAGCTTAGTTGACAATAATAATTCAATTGAAGATGAAAATTCAGCCGAAAATGAGCTTCTTGACCTTTTGAACCATTTCAACCCGGATGATCAAGGAGAGGATGACATAAAGGCTATTTCTGATTTGCTTGGAGGAATAGATAACAACTATCAATTATCCAAGGAGCATCCTGAGGATATAGGTGAGGTGTTTTCAGAGGCACTGGAAGCAGTGTCCGATTTGAGTGATTCCGATCAGGGCATTCAATATATTACACCTGATTCCGATGTTGATGATAAGAAGGATACTAAAGGAAAGAAAGACAAGAAAGAGAAGAAGGACAAGAAAGAAAAGAAACAAGGTTTGTTTGCCAAGCTATTTGCTAATATTGATGATGAGGAAATAAGCCCAGAGAAGAAAAAGATTCAAGAAGAAAAAATAGCGGCAAAGAAAGATAAGAAGAGTAGTAAAAAGAAAAAGGGTAAGAAGGATTCGGTCGCTGCTAACGCAGAGGGCGTTGATCTAACGGGAGAAGATAAGCAGGAAGCAGTTCCTTCTGAGAAAAAGAAGAAGGCTAAGAAGGAAAAAAAGAAGAAGATAGAGATTTTAGATGATTATGTGGACGAAGGACACATCAACAAAGCTGGAGCCTCTATTGTTTTCTTGTTTTTTGGAATATTAGTTATGCTTCTTTTGATTTCAACAAATATTTTTTCTTATTCATTAAGCATAAAGAATGCAACAGATTATTTTGGAAGACAAAAATATACTCAAGCATATAATGAGGTTTACGGTATAGAGCTTAAAGACGAGGATATCGAACTATATGATAAAATTATGACAGTTATGTTCGTAAATAAACAGTTGAATTCATATAATAGTTATTATCATATGAGAAAATTCCCGGAGGCTTTAGATTCATTGCTCAAAGGATTAGAAAGATATGATAAGTATATCGAATTGGCTACAATGCTTGGAATCAAGACAGATTTAGATTATGTCAGAAATCAAATTATTGCTGAATTATACAATGTATTTAGCCTAACTGAGGAACAGGCATTAAACATAATAAATAGCGAAAGTCAGGCGAAGTATAGTATAGCAGTCTATGATGCTATATTAGAGAACATATCATTTTACAATTAAAACAAAAAAGATGGGAGAGGATTTATGAATACGAAAAAGATTAGAATTATTCCTTGCTTGGATATTCACGATGGCCGTGTAGTAAAGGGAGTCAAGTTTGTGGATTTAAAAGACGCAGGAGACCCAGTAGAGATAGCAAAGGCATATGCGATGTCAGGAGCAGATGAATTGGTATTCCTTGATATCTCAGCAACAACCGAAAAAAGAGATATTAATATGGATATTATGAGCAAGGTTGCGAAAGCAATTAGTATTCCCTTTGCTGTAGCCGGAGGTATCCGTACATTAGATGATTTTAGGCGGGTTTTGAAGGTAGGGGCAAGCAAGGTTGGAATTAATAGTGCAGCTATAGCCAATCCAAGCATATTAAGAGAAGCAGCAGATGAATTTGGCAGTAAGAGTGTTGTTCTTGCCTTGGATGCTAAGAAAAGAATAGATGGTAGTGGATGGAATGTGCTAAAGCACGGAGGAAAAGTTGATACAGGCATGGATGCTGTAGAGTGGGCAATTAAAGCAACAGGTCTTGGTGCTGGGGAGATTATTCTTACCAGTTTGGATCAAGATGGCACGAAGAACGGCTATGACCTGGAGCTGAATAAGATAATTGCTGAAAATGTATCCGTGCCGATTATCGCTTCGGGCGGCGCAGGAAAACTGGAGCATTTCTATGATGTCATTACTATTGGTAAGGCAGATGCTGTATTAGCGGCTTCTTTATTCCACTTTAAGGAGCTTGAAATCATGGAAGTCAAGAATTACCTTCATGAGAGAGGTATTAATGTAAGGCTATGAATGTGATTACAAATGATTGGCTGGATGCCATAGGAGGAGAATTTCATCAGCCATATTATAGAGAACTATATAGTTTTATAGTTTCAGAGTATGGTAGCCGGGTTATCTATCCTAAGGTTGAGGATATATTTAATGCCTTTCACCTTACTCCTTTAAACAAGGTAAAAGCGGTTATCCTTGGGCAGGACCCATATCATAATGAAGGCCAGGCTCATGGCTTATGCTTTTCGGTTACGCCAGGTACTCAGCTACCACCTTCCCTAGTGAATATTTATAAGGAGCTTCATGAGGATATAGGTTGCTACATACCCAATAATGGATATTTGGAGAAATGGGC
>CAZDWP010000222.1:0-4119 GCA_964508985.1 uncultured Herbinix sp.
ACTAGTAATCTTCTCTCAAACCAAATTCTGCTGATTCTACCCATTCCTCAGGACGGGTAAGCATCTTAACGAGTTCATCGAAAAGAACTAGATGTTGGTTTTCTTCTTTTAAAAGGAACTCGAGTAGCTTTTTATCCTTATCATCTTTAGCTTCTTTTAACATCTCCTGATAAAGCTCAATACTTTTTTCCTCAATATCAGTAGCCAAGCGATATACATCAAGCTGTGTTGTATCTCTTATCTGACTTGCTTCATAATCCTTAAGTCCATCAAATACAGACTTAATCTTCCCTGCGCTATCTCCTTCGGTAATTATATAATCCTCTTTGTTTAGTCTCTTACGAAGCAGTTCTTCATGCTCTTTTTCAGAATCAGCCAATATAATAAATACCTTATTAAGGGCTGTATTATCCTGATTCTTTTTAGCCTGCTCCAAATAATACTGTCTTCCTTCCATCTCCATCTTAATAGCAAATTCCAAGTTATGCATTTACAATCCTCCTATTCAGATTTAAATTTTCAGTACATATAACGGAGGATTTGTCCTCCTATTTAAATTATAGTTTTTCGATACATAGAACGGAGGATTTATCCTCCCTTATTTATGATACGGTTCATTATTAATAATCCTGTAAGCTCTATATATCTGCTCCAGTAATATTAAGCGCATTAACTGATGTGGAAATGTCATTTTCGAAAAACTAAGTTGATAATCTGCCCGCTCCAGTACCTCGTCGGAAAGACCTAAGGAGCCTCCGATAACAAGGCTGATATGGCTTTTACCTAAAACAAACAGCTTTTCCATATGGTCTGCCAGTTCCTCTGATGATAACATGTTTCCTTTAATAGCCAAAGCGATACAATAGGAATCCTCCTTTAATACCCTTAGGATTCTGTCGCCTTCCTTCTTTTTTATAGCATTCTCCATGGCAGAGCTTGCTTTGTCAGGTGTTTTTTCATCAGTAAGCTCAATAATATCCAGATTACAATACCTTCCAAGCCGTTTCTTATATTCATCTATACCCATAGTGAGGAATTTCTCCTTAAGCTTTCCTACACAGATCAGAGAGACTTTCATTTTCCAGTTCATCCTTTACTTCTTCACTTAAATACTCATATAACACGCCATTTTTAACTAGCTTTAGCTTGTCTCCCTGAAAGCCACGCTTGCGTAGCTCCTTCTGTAAATTATATAGCATAAACCCATGAAAAACAATAAGGATGTTCTCCTTCGACCAATCGATTCTATTTAAGAACCTCTCAATTCTTTTTCTTGTACCTATAATTGTCTCAGGTTGACTTTTTGATTTAAAATACCAGGCTAGTCTTCCGCAGATATGCCATATGGAAAATGGTAGCTTTATTCGATCAGTATGTACAAAAGGGGCATTATCAACCTCTCTTAGTAGCTTATCTATCATAAGGTTTCCACTGTATACCTCTTCTGCTGTTAAGATAGCTCTTGGTAAATCACTAACATAACAGATGTCCCATTCTATTCCATACATGTCCACCTTTTTTTTGATTACCTTTGAAACCTCATACTTCTTTGACCACTCTCTAAACTCCTTAGATGTCATCATTCTTTTATGAGGACAATTCACTTTAAAATGTCTTAATAATCCAATTCTCATATGTTTCCCCTGTAATCGAATTTCAGCACACAAGCATAATATGTTTGAGTGACTAAAACCAGTATTTTTGTCTTATAAATAAAACATATTTTTAATTGTACATAGAAACTTATTATATTACAAGCTTAAATTTTACTAATAAATACTTAAAAAGCAAAAAGACAGACACTAGTCATTGCCTGCCTTTTATTATAGGAGTATGTCTTATATCAATTAATATGTTAATAACTCTTTATTCCTTAACTCCACCTATTGTTAACCCACTTACAAAATATCTCTGCAGGAATGGATAGAGACAAACTATAGGAAATGCAGTAACCATAGTTGCAGCTGCACGAACTGATTCAGGTGTTACCATACTAGTCGCATTCTTCATAGCATTTGGGTCAGCCGATTGCTGCGACACTGAAGATAGAAGCTTCATCAACTCGTACTGCAGGGTTGTTAAGTCCTCTCTTTGAGCATTGAAAATCAAAACATCAAACCATGAATTCCATTGGCCTACTGCGACAAACAAAGCAACTGTAGCTAATACCGGTTTGCACAATGGAAGTATGATTTTTACGAAAATTCTCATATGACCAGCACCATCCACCTGAGCTGATTCTACGAAACTGTCCGGCAAACCATTCATAAATGTACGAATAACTATCATATTATATGCCGATACCATCCCGGGAATTATATATACCGCAAAGGTATTAGTCAAATGCAAATCCTTAAATAATAGCAAAGTCGGTATAGTTCCAGCGCTAACATACATGGTTATTACATAAAATAAAGAAACCTGTTTGTTAAAATAAAATTCCTTTCTGGAAAGTATATACGCGATTAAAGCTGTTACAAATGTCTGTAATATGGTGGCAATAACGGTTCTTAATACAGATATTTTAGCACCTGTCATCAAATTTCTCATGTTAAACACCGTTTCATAATTCTTCACGGTCCACTTTCTGGGCAATAAACGTACTCCACCTGTCAGTGTATCTACAGCCTCATTAAAGGATACTGCCAAGGTGTTTAAGATAGGGTACAGGGTTGCTACGCAGAGAATTGTTAATAACAGTGTATTTATAATTATGAACGTAATATCGCCAGAACTCTTTTTAATAACACTTTTTTTATTCATATTTATCCCCTCCCTCTAATATAATCTTTCCTGGTCAAATGCCTTGGCTGTCCTATTTGCAATGGAGACCAGAATAATACTGATTACACTCTTAAATATACCTGCGGCTGTACCGATTGAGAAATCAGCTCCTTGGAAAAAGGATTTATTAAGTACATATGTATCAATAACTTCTGCTGTGTTTTTAATCAAGTCATTTTTCAATTGATACTGTGCCTCAAACCCTGAGTTCATTATCATACCAAGATTTATTATTAGAAGAATAAATATTGTTGGTTTAATTCCGGGCAGGGTAATATGCAACATCTTCTTAAATCTTCCTGCTCCGTCAATCGAGGCGGCTTCGTATAAATCAGGATTAATTGCTGTTATGGAAGCCAGATATATAATACTGTTCCAACCAGTTTCCTTCCATACAACAGCAAGACCAACAATCCACCAAAAATACTTACCATCTGCAAAGTAGTTAATTGGTGCATCCAATATGCCCCAGCTAACTAGAAGTTCGTTAATAATTCCACCATCAACAGATAGAACATTTCTAACAATGGCGGCAACAATAATCCAAGAAAGAAAATGGGGTAGATAAGAAACGGTCTGAACAAACTTCTTTGCCTTAACGTTTACTACCTCATTAAGCAGTAGTGCAAATCCGATGGCAAATACAAAGCTAAAGACCAAGTTAATTAAGCTCATAGCCACCGTATTTCTAAAGGCCATTAGAAAATCCTTATCTGATAAAAGATAGACAAATTTGTCCCATGCAATCCATACCTGATTAGCGCGAGCGGCTGGCTTATAGTTTTGAAAAGCCATTATCCAACCTGTTAACGGTCCAAAACTGAACAACAGAGTATATAAAATAAATGGAATTGTCATTATTATTAACTGCTTCTGTCTTAATATCATCTTGAAGGTAACAATACCAGTCCATCTTTCGTGCATATTACCTATAATTGCAATTATAAGAACTAAGAAATTAATAGCCGCAATGACATAGAAACCTATACCCCAGTTTTCCCTATAAAACTTTTCTACCTGTAATGCCCCTATACTGATTGAATTAATTGCTAATATCCCTGTAAAAGACATTACTATATTTAGAAGCGATAATATCTTAACCGGCTTATAAGCGCTTACGCTTTTCTTAAAAAGCATAATAAAGCCAGATACATATGATAATACCACCGTCATTATCAGAGTAAAAATAACCAAAAACGCATTAACAATATCTTGATTAAATTGTTTTATTACGGAGGCTGATAACTTAATAATCCCAAAGTATGAAAATGTTCTCGATTCAATATCGCCAAACTCATCCAGTTCGACTACCATATCATTCATTCTTTGTGTCAG
>CAZDWP010000223.1:0-4060 GCA_964508985.1 uncultured Herbinix sp.
ATGGAATACAAAAAAGAAAGCTTGATAAGAAAATGTTCGGAATATTTGAGCATAACGTTCTTCATCGTAGGGTTCCTTTTGTTCGTGGATTTGATGATGTATTCTCTGCTCCTCACTCAAGATACACAACGGTACTCAAAGAGGATATATTGGCGAATGATAAGCTGACAATTCTTGCTGAATCTGATGAAGCAGGGGTATTTATAGCTATGGCAGAGGAGGGTAAGCAGTTCTTTATCATGGGACATCCTGAGTATGATAGGGTGTCATTGGACCAGGAATATAAGAGAGATATTGGTAAGGGGTTAGATACTAAGCCGCCGGTTAATTATTATCAATCTGATGACTCGGAGAAAAGACCGAATCTGACATGGCGGGCTCATGCTAATATTATGTATACTAATTGGTTGAATTATTATGTGTATCAGGTTACACCGTATGATCTTTAAGGTGAGGGTTGGTAGTAATCAGAGTTATGCCGTATGAGTTGTAGTGAGTGCTATGAAAGCTTAGATACTAAGTGATTTGTAGCGATTTGTTGTAAAATGAATAGCTCAAGGTGTGGATGGTTTTGATAAGTGGAGAATGAGAGGATGAATAAATAAGAGTTTAACTGGGGGTTAAAACATGCTCCCAGTTTCTTTTTTTGTATAAGACACGTATTATGTAAACCTGAGACAGCTCTTTGGATACCTGATAGAAAACAACATAATTCTCTACTGGACACCATCTTATCTTTTGTTCTTCATATTTAGGCTCAGAAATTAAGTTATTACGTTCTGGAAATTCATCTAAGGATTTAACCTTTAAACTAATATTGGACAGCAGACGACTTGCTGAATCTGGCTCTCGCAGTTCAAATGCGATATAGTCAAAGATGTCAAGCAAGTCACGCTGTGCTGTTTCTGTAATCACAATACTATAGTTTGACATCCTTGTACCTTCCTTCTAATTTATCAAAGAATTCATCTGCATTTTTATAGTTCTTTTCTATTACGTCTTCTAGACCTTGGTCAAGAAGTATACTCAATTCAAAACGTCCTACGAGTTTTTCATAAGTATTAATATCCATAACTACAAGGTCGCCTTTTCCATTCTTAGTGATGTAGACAGGTTCATTGTAGGTGTTGCAGTATTCAGATATTTGGTTGTAGGAATTACGTAGGTCTGAGCTTGGTCTAATTGTTGGCATGTGATTTCACCTCCTTATATCAATATTATATCAAAATATTGATAGGCTAGCAAGAAATATATTATATATGATAAACTATAGAGAACTATAAAGACAATAAGGGTCTAACTTGATTGTATATGACATAAATTTTTACAAGATGCTAAAACTTATGTCATACGAGGAGATTGACCATGAAAAATCCATGTACTTTTACTATAAATAAAATATTTGCACATACAATAATTCTTGGAATTGCTGCTACCCTTTCACATTTTGCCTATAATCTAAGTGGGGAAAATATCATTATAGGGCTTTTCAACCCTATAAATGAAAGTGTATGGGAACACCTAAAATTAATGTTTTTTCCATTTCTATTATGGTGGATAGTGGTATATAAGATAAACAATAGAGTATCTGAATTACCATTAAACACATGGATCGTATCTGCTGCAATTTCATTAGTTGTAGCACCTTTGTCAGTAGTTTTATTGTTTTATAGCTATACTGGTGCTTTGGGAATTGAATCTGTGTTTATTGATATGCTTTTAGCGTTTATATGCTATTTTATTGCACTCTGTGTTTCATCTCATTTTCTTAAATATTCAGAGCCTAATAAGTGGGCAACGATTATATCAGTTATTGTCATTGAAATTATATTTATTTCATTTCTTGTATTTACATTTAACCCGCCAGAATTACCAATATTCATAGATAACAGCATTACAAGGTAAACCACAGAACAAATATATGCTAATGAGCCGCCTGTGCTAATCAAAAAGTATACCACCTTGGCTCTTGTGCTATTGCGGTGGAAATTATTGATTAATCATGTGTAATTAGATAAAAGCACACATGAGCAAAGGAGCATCAAATATGAGAAAAAAGGAAATGAACAGTAAACCCCCCTAAAAAAGAATGGTTCAGAGGGAGTGAAAAATCAGATTTTAAAGATGACTGAGGAATTGGCAGGAGTAATGGCAAGAACTTGTTCTCGGGATTTAAGTCATATTGACCCATCAGTAATTTGGCATAGAAAAGGTTGATGTCCCCAAAGAATTACACTTTCGCTAAAATTAAACCACTGCATTTGCAGTGGCTCGAGTACTACCTATACCATTAGATAAATTGCTCCTCCGATGACTCCAGAACCGAGCATCACATATATGGGGTTGGGTTTCCACTTTCGTAATATGAAGATGACCACTCCAAATATGATGAGAGAAATATAATTAATAGATTGCGGATCAGCTGATATTCCGGACTCTCCCCATATAGCCATTGCAAATATAGCTAATCCAGCTGACGCGATCATAGCTACAACAGCAGGTCTTAAGCCAGAGAGTATGCCTTGTATTAGAGTCATTTCTTTGTATTTGTAATAAAGCCATGCAAGAAACGATACGATAATGCAGGATGGAATAATACATCCAAGAGTGGCAACTAAAGCACCAGGTAAACCAGCAATGCTCGTTCCTACAAAAGTAGAGGAATTGATTGCAATTGGTCCAGGTGTCATTTCAGAAATAGTGATCAAGTCGGTAAATTCTGATAGCGTTAACCATTGGTGCAAATCAACTACTTGATTTTGTATAAGTGGTATAGCTGCCATACCGCCGCCTATGCTGAACATACCGATTTGAAAGAAGCTCCAGAATAGTTCTAATAGTATCATTGGAAATCACCATCCTTTTTTATTTTTTGCGTTTGAATTAGGATTTTGCCCGCTCCAATACATCCACATATTAAAATAATGTACATGATATTGATTTTTAAGAAATAGGTAGCAATGAATGCGCCTATCATGACAAGTATAGATACAATGTCTTTATCTTTTACAATATTACCACCAAGGTTTAGTACAACATCAACTATAACAGCTGCGACGCCTGCCTGCATTCCTTTTAAAACAGCATTAACTACAACATTTTCTCTAAATGCGGTATAAAAAAAAGATATGACTGAAATTATAATCAATGGGGGCAACACCGTACCCAAAATTGTGACTAAGGAACCCAATATACCAGCTATACGATATCCTAACAATATAGAGGCATTCACAGCAACAGCTCCGGGTGAGGATTGGGCAATTGCCGCTATATTTAACATCTCCTCTTCTTCAATCCACTTCAAATCATCTACAAACTTCTTTTTCATCAACGGAATTATAACGAATCCCCCACCAAAGGTAAAAGCACTTAAGAAAAATGATGAGCTAAATAGTTTTTTATATACATTCTTTGTATTTTCCATTTGTTCAGACCTCCCTTTGTGTTAAGTATATACCTTGTAATTATATAAATAAAATAATTTTTGCAATATGCGACTCATATTGTCAGTGGGTAACGATTATATTGATTATATCATTGAAATACATATTTTAAATATCCCCAAACATGCTATACTTAGTCTATCAAAAAAGGATAATGAAGTATAGGCAAAAGAGGTATTTCATATGTATGAAGCTAAGACAAAAATAAATGACAATAGTGTCAAAGAATTTATTGATAAGGTTGAAAATCCAAAGAAAAGAGAAGATGCATATAAATTATTAGATATATTTTCCGAGACTACAGGAATAGAAGCTAAAATGTGGGGTGATAGCATGATTGGATTTGGAACCTATCACTACAAATATGCTTCTGGTCATGAGGGAGATGCTTTTCTAACAGGATTTTCTCCACGAAAAGCAAAGATCAGTCTTTATCTTGATTTATGGGATCCTCAATGTGAAGCATTATTAAATGTGTTTGGCAAGCATACTAGAGGTAAAGCGTGTGTTTATGTTAATAAGCTCTCAGATATAGATATGGAAGTATTAAAAAAACTTATTATACTTTCGATAAAATCAGCAAAAGAAAGATATGCGGAATAGACAGCCAGGGAGAC
>CAZDWP010000224.1:0-4036 GCA_964508985.1 uncultured Herbinix sp.
AAATTAATGCCATAGTCAAACTAAATGCACCATATATGATAATCGCATGTTTTAATTTCTTAATAAAAAGTATAGCTAATGCTGCTACAACTAGAATAATTAGAAGAATCATAATCCAAAAATCAGCAGGTATAAAATGCATAGTATTACTCCTTTCTTATCCTTGTATGTTTCTTAGGCTTCGTTCCGTTCATTACAGCTGATTTAGCTATCAAGTGTGACATGGTGGGATTAATAATCCAAAATAATATTAGAACAAAAATAATCTTAAATCTCAAAATCCAGCTAGGACTAAGTAATAAAAGACCAATTCCCATGAGGGCCACACCAAGAGTATCTCCTACTCCAACACCATGCATTCGAGTGTATGAATCTTTAAACCTAAATAATCCCAAGGTTCCTATACAAAAGGCCAAAAAAGACCCTATAAAAAATATAGTCGCTATTATTTTAATCATTCGAAGGCACATCCTCTCCATCACTTTTAAATTCTTTTAATCTGGGCATTTTAAAATCCCAAGCACTAGGAGTGATCGCCTTGATTATCCAAAGTCCTCCTGCAAACCCACATAACATAAATACAAAGGCCACATCAAGAAGCCCAAAATCTTCTATATAAAAGGCTAGTAATAAAATAATTACACTTACCATGCTAGTAATAGCATTTATGCAAATAAATCGATCAATTATGGTGGGTCCGATTATCGCCTTCAATAGAACTAATAGAATCAGTATCATGAATCCTATCATTATTATTAACATGAATATTCCTCCTATGAACAAGTGTCTCTAGCTTCTTAATCTCGGTTATTACTCTCCAATAGTACAAATCTGCTCCAATTTCGGGTGTAAGAGCGTGTATAGTAAATATCCTGGTTTCCGGGTCAAAATCAACTGTAATTGTGCCCGGAGTAATGGTTATACATGTAGCCAGAAGCGCTGCTCCCCAGTCGCTTTCTATATCAGGTTCTAGTTCCAAAAATATTGAAACTGTTGGTATTTTAGGCGATAGCAATATCTTAATTACATCTATATTAGCTTTAATTACATTACCTATCATCATTACTATAAAACGACCGAAAAGCAGTAATTCTTTAGGACTTAGTATACTAGGTTGCCTTTTATTAAGATTTCTCCAAAACCAAACAGTAAATAAAGAAATGACTATTCCGACTATAATATGTTGTATATCTGTTGATCCGGAAATCACTATCCAGAATGTAAATAAAGAAGCAAATAAAGCGAATGATTTCTTACGCACAATAAAACCTCCTTTTATTTTTTAACATAAAAAAAAACGTAGCCATTTAAAAGCTAACGCTTGGAGCACTCATACGGGGTCAGTCGACGAGTTCGGGTGTCCAAGTTACCTTACCTGATATACAGGTTTCACACCTATAATTAGTGGTTACCCCCATTTACATTCCCTTAGTAGTTATAAGATAAAATGTTTTTGGTATATTATTTAACAAAATAAATACATTTTTTATTATAGCACAAAATTTTATTATGTCAAATGCTCTCATAATAAAATCTGTCATCCAATATTTACCATTATGCCTGTGTAGTGTCTATAATCACGTCACATATACTCTTAATCTTAAGCGTATTAAAATACAGGTTTTCTAATGGAATCCATTTGTCTATAAAGTCTTGAAGCTTTTCTTTCCCATTTCTTTGCAAAATACGCTGCAACTGCTCGTCTTGCTCTATCTCTAGAAAAATAGACAAATCATATAAATCTCTTAGCTGTGGGTGTAGACAATAAGAACCCTCAATAATATTAAGCTTTTTGAGTCCTACCTTTCTTGGCTTATCATATCTCCACTGTCCGCATATATAAGGTCGATAAATGACCGCTCGATTATCACTAAGCGGCTTCAACACTTCTTTCTTAAACCTTTCATAATGTACATTTCCTCCAGGCTCATTAAGACGTTCCTTTGTCCTAATTTCTAACGGAAGAAAATAATCGTCCATATGAAATATATTGCATTCATATGCTTTAGCTAATAAGCCTGCAAGATAGCTCTTTCCACTTCCACACATACCATCTATAGCAATAATAATGGTATGATCTATCTTAAGTAATTCATCAATTTTATCAAATACCTGTTTATAAAATGATTCTGCTCTGTTATATTTCATAAAAACCTCGTTAAGTTAATCGTTAATAAGCTAGGTCTATAGATCAACGATTTTCCTTTATGTATTCCATTACTTCCCCAACGTTCTTGACACCAATTAGCTTTATTCCTTCGGGAGCTTTTATCTTACCTTTATTGGCCAGTGGTAGTATACATATCTCAAATCCCATCTTAGCGGCCTCTGCTACTCTCTGATCCGCCATGTTGACTGCTCGGATTTCTCCGGTAAGCCCTACCTCACCAAATAGTATAGTATTGCTTTTGATAGTAATGTTTCTAAAGCTTGACAGTATGGCTGTCACAATAGCAAGGTCTATGGCAGGTTCGGTTATTCGCATGCCTCCAGCCACATTCACATAGGCATCACAATCGCCAAGCTGTATACCAAGGCGCTTCTCCAGTACTGCCATAAGCAGATTTACTCTGTTATAATCAGTTCCGGCAGCGGTTCTTCTTGGCATATTGAAGTTTGTTCTACTGGTTAGGGCCTGTACCTCTACCAGAATAGGCCTTGTTCCTTCTATAGAAGCAGACACAACGGATCCAGGCTCACCCTCTGGTCTTCCGTTTAGCATGTACTCAGAGGGATTCTTTACCTCAATTAGTCCTGAGCCTTGCATTTCAAATACACCTATCTCATTGGTAGAACCAAATCGGTTCTTTACAGCCCGAAGGACTCGGTAAGATGCATAGTTGTCTCCCTCAAAATAAAGAACCGTATCAACCATATGCTCTAATACTCTTGGACCTGCCACCATACCTTCCTTTGTCACATGTCCAATGATAAATATGGTGATACCTGTGCTCTTTGCCATCCGCATCAAAGCAGCTGTAGCTTCTCTAACTTGTCCGACGCTTCCTGGTGCAGAAGCGATATCCTCTTTAAACATGGTCTGAATAGAATCTATAACTATGATTTCAGGCTTATGTTTATTTACTATATCTTCTATTAAGTCCAAATTAGTTTCACAAAGGAGCAGAAGCTCGCCGCTAAAAGCGCCGAGCCTTTCTGCTCTCATCTTTATCTGTCCTTTGGACTCTTCTCCTGTTATATATAAAACCCTTTTTCCTTTGTTAACGATTTCTCTGCAGGTTTGTAGAAGCAGTGTGGACTTGCCTATTCCGGGATCTCCGCCAACAAGAACAAGGCTCCCAGGCACAATACCGCCACCAAGTACCCGATCAAGCTCACCAATTCCTGAGCTTAACCTACTTTCAGTCTCCGACCTTACCTCTGACAATAATACCGGCTGCTTGGCAACATCCTTATAGCTTGATCCCGTACTACTCTTCTTAACCACGGGCTCTTCTACAAATGTATCCCACTGTCTGCAACCCGGACATTGACCAAGCCACTTGGATGATTCAGTTCCACACTCTTTACAGAAAAACACAGTCTTTGCTTTTGCCATATTAAAGCTTAACCACCTTTATAAAATCACATTTATCCTCACCTAATTCTAAGCTGAATATAAGCTTTCCGCCTAGATTAGTTCTCATTTTACCTAAAAAGCTGTCATTCTTATATATCTCATATTCCTTTTCTGCCTCAAGCTCAAGAGTAATCTGAGCCGTGTCTTCTCCTGTAACATCAAAGCATATTTCATTTTCCTTCTGATTCATATTAAATACAGCGGTTCCCGGTACGGATTCGTATACGAACATACCGTTTCTTTCAAGCTTTGTAATCTTCTTATAAGTCTTAACCTTATACAAATCTCCTTCGTGTTCAAAATCAGATAACTTGGATTTTTCATCCAGCTTATAATTACCAAAACTAAGTGTCCCATCATTTTCCTTGCGTAATAACTCCTGAATAACAGCCATTTCCCAGTCCTCCTAATTTTCTTCAATTTTTGGTAACCTATAACGGAGGACTTATCCTCCTA
>CAZDWP010000225.1:0-4034 GCA_964508985.1 uncultured Herbinix sp.
GTTTTCAACAAGCTGAAGAGATGTCTGTAGATTTGAAATATAAAAAGATGATCAAAGCTGCAGGCAATAATTCTAAAAAAGTTGCAGAGCTTGAAGAAGAAAAAGAAGAGGCTATGCATAAGGTTAGAGCAAAATATGCTGATAAACAATTTATCATTACAGTTGCTGGTGTAGTTGCATCAACAGCTACTGCAGCAATGGAATCCTATAAGGCAATGGCTGGTATTCCTGTTATTGGGCCCGCGCTTGGTGCAGCTGCTGCGGCATCTGCTGTTTTGTACGGAGCTGGACAAATAGCAGTTGCAAAACAGCAAAGAGATGCAGCAAAAGAAGGATATGCTCAAGGTGGATATACTAATAAGGGCAATTGGTGGGAGGCTGATGGCATGGTGCATAAAAATGAATTTGTTGGTAATAGATTTGCTGTTGCTAATCCAACTGTTAGGAAGGTTTTTGATGTTGTGGACCAAGCTCAGCGAAATAATACTATAGGTAGTTTATCTGAGAGTGATTTTCAAACTGCGCTAAACTATAGAGAGTATAGCCAACAAAAAGCTTTTACAGCTGCTATGTCAAGCTCACCATCTACTACTGCAAATAATTCTGATGATAGAATAGTAAAAGCCCTGGATAGTGTAACTAACGCTTATTCTAAACTAAATGATAAGCTTGATGAGCCTATCATTGCTGAAACTTACATAGAGGGGAAAGGTGGTAGTAAAAAGGCTAATGATTTATACAACAAAATTAAAAAGAACGCAAACAGATGACTCAGTTATTTATTGATGATATGGAGGTAGTACTTCCTGAAGGTTTTTCGTGTAAAACAGTTAGTGAAAATCCTTTTTTTACTAAAGCTGGTGACTACACACTAAATATTACTTTATCGCTTGAGAACCCTATCAACTTAAATGTTTATAAGCATATTAATCGTATCAATAGCTTGTCTAGATTTGAGAATAGGACAGCTATGCTTATAAGTAACAATGAAGTTGTAATAAGAGGTAAGGAAGTTATTCTTAAATATTCTAATAAAGATATAGAAATTCAAATTGTTGCTGGGAATAGCAGCTTAAATTATCTTATAGGGAATGATTTAAAGATAAGGGATTTGAATCTTGGCAAAGCTGTTATAAACAAAAGCACTATAAAAAGTGACTTAAATAATAGATATCCCAATAAAGATTGGTTACTCCTACCCTTTTATGATCCAGATAAAAAATTCATAGGTAACAGATATACATACAAAAAAAATAACAACTATTATTCATTAGAATATGCATATGATGGACAATATTTATCCACGTTTCAATTTTACCAGGATAACTATTATGATTTCGATAGTTGGTTAATAAAATATGAGAATTACAGACCGCAACCTTTTTTCTGTTTTATTATCGAAGAAGTATTTAAAGCATTAGGTTACACTGTTGAAAATGCTATATCAAAGCATGATATTTATAAAAATGCTTATATCGTACATGGTCAAGATACTCTTGAATTTGCAAAAATGCTGCCTAACTGGACTGTTGAAAAGTTTTTTAGTGAGATTGAGAATCTGTTTGATTGTACTACTGTAGTAGATAATGAAACGATGCATGCAAATATTATATTTAACCACAACTATTATAAAAATGGAAAAGAGGTTGATGCAATAATGCTTGATGAATTTGAAGCTGAAATAGAGGATGATTTCGATTTAATGAGTTATGAAAAAAATATTGCATACAATCTACCTGATTCAACATATTATAAATATCAGAATATTCCGGAACAACTTCGTGAAAAGGCAAAATACTGGTGGGGAATGGGCACCCCTGAAAAACGTATCAAAGATATGGGTACTCAAATAGCAAATATTGATATTCGATATAGGAAAAATGTTGGCAATCAAATTTGGTACGCAGCTCCTTTTAATTTTATTGATATAGTTAGGGATGGTAAAGTTACACCATTTGCAATAGATGATTACAGGCCACTAATTAATGATGACAAATCTGAGACTATACATTATAAGTCAGACATTATACCTGCTGAATTTGTTGTTATGCCATACTATATTCGAGATAGAATAGATATAACAAAGAATTCTTACATTATGTATCAGATGCCTATTGCAAGATGTATAGAGGAGCCTGTTTATGACATTCAAAGTGGTGATAAATACGTTTTCCCACGTATAGAGGACTATATCGAGGGTAATAATGAAATTGAGAACAATACTGAACCTATACAATATGATAGGCTTAGTTTAGCATTATATTATGCAACCTGGTCTAGCTCTAACGAGGGAAGCATTTTAAATCAAGCATATGACGGTTTACCTCTTATGTTTACACGGGGAATAACCGAAAATTATATCTCAACAATTAAAGATTTTGGATATATACTAGAATATGATGGTGGCTATGATAATCTGTTTTCATTACAATTTTTGAATAGAGAGCTGTATAAAAAGAATTCACGTATAAATAAAAAGAAAATCTATAAGGTTAGATTTCTTAATACAGTTAGAAAACTAGATCCAAAGCATATATATATAATCGGTAATCGAAAGTTTTATTGTATAAAACTTACACGAAATATCACCATCAACGGCTTCGATGAAGTCGTAGATGGTGAATTTTATTCTGAAGATTAGATACCTGGAAAGTTTCGTTTAAGATTATCATTTCGATTACCAAAACGCTTTCTTAAATAGTGCTCAGTAGTTTGAAGACTACTGTGCCTTAAATGATCCTTTATTTCATAAATATTTGCGTTATTAATTAATAACTCTTGCGCACCTGAATGCTTAAAGCTATACATTTGTATATCTTTTGGCAAACCTAAACTATCCCTTATTTTGGCAAACCTATAGCCCATTGTATTTTTTCCTAATGGCTTAACTCCTGGTTGACCATTATGGCTGAATATATATAACTCACCATCCATACGATGTAATTTCCAAACGTTTTTAATCAGATGAAATAATTGATCTGGAATATCTATAGTTTCTGTTCTACTTGTTTTGGCTAAATCATTAGTAACTGTAACGCATTGAGCAGAAAAATTAATCTGTTTTATTTTTAATTTACGTAGCTCTGTGCGTGGTCTTATTGCTGTGTAATAAACAAAATTTATTGCTAACCATAATTGAGGATTATCAACCTCGCACGCTATACGAAATTTTTCACGAATAAATTCCGGAATAGATGCTGGAGACATATCTACTATTTTTCCAAAACGAGGGATATCTTCTGAGAAAGGATCGACAATATTAATTTTCTTCTTTATTCTTATATATCTGAATAAATCATGTAGAACTTGACGATATTTATTTATCGTCATTCTAGACATTTCTTTATCATGTAACGTTTTTAGAAAATTAGACATAAATTCATTATCATAGAATTCTATTGTACGACCAGCACAGTCAATTGAATCTAAATAGAAGCTGAATTGTCTTAACTTTGATCTATAATCATCGAGTGATGACTTTTTTACTTGAGGAGCTTTATAATCTAAATAGTCAGCTATTAAAGGTTTAATGTAAGACTTCTCAGTCGATAAACCAGGAGTGAACATTTGACTATTTTTATAAGCTAATGCATCGTAGAATGGTTTTATTTCCTCCCATGGACGCCATCCACTATTAATTTTATTTGTCCACTCTCTAATTAGCTTATCTGCTAATTCTTTACGCTCGTAGTATGTAGGGAGCTTATTAAAACCAGAATAAATTCTTTTCTGAATTTTACGCCCACTTACTGGATGTGTAAATATCATTTCCACATACCATTGCTTGCTTAAACTACCACCGCAATCATTTAAATGCGGGTACTTAATTTGTTCTTTTTCTTTTCCCATAATAATTCTTTTTTTGCTGTGTTGAATTTCTTATGAGAACTAAAATCTTACTGTAAACTCTATTTTTAGAAATAGAGTGTTAAAAATAGAGATTTGCCTAAACAAAAAAATCACGTGTTACTGACGTAACTACGTGATTACCTAAAACAAATCTCAAAGGAAAACACTTAATCAAAGTGCGTTCG
>CAZDWP010000226.1:0-4028 GCA_964508985.1 uncultured Herbinix sp.
ACTAGGGCAGACTAGGGACTTTAACCCATAAGATTGCGCCCATGCTAGGCGCACTATAAAAAAGCATCAGTATTAATCATTCTGATGCTTTATTAAATATATTTATTGGTATTATTATGTGAATTTAGCAAATTACTATACTGGAAAATGAATACATCTAAAGCTAAAGCTTATGCTTATAGCTTATGCTCCCAGCTTATCTCTTAAAATTTTCAAAATTCTTTTTTCCATCCTTGATACCTGAACCTGAGAGATTCCTAGCTCCTTTGCAATATCAGTCTGTGTTCTATCTTTAAAGTATCTAAGCTTGATGATTTCCTGCTCCCTTTCATCTAGGGTGGCAATAATCTCATTTAATGCAAGCCTATCAATCATATTTTCGCTTTCATCCTTTGTCTCGGCTAATTTATCAATTAGGTATATGGGGCTACCATCGCCCTGATAAATAGTTTTATAAAGTGATTCTACTTCAGCTCCTGTCTCTAATGCCATCAGTATTTCATCCTTTGTGATACTAAGCTCTTTTGAGGTTTCTTCAACTGTAGGCTCTCTGCCATACATATTACTGAATCTTTCTCTGTAGGCTCTAATCTTTGTCGCACTTTCCTTAAGAGTCCTGCTTACCTTAATCATACCGTCATCTCTAAGGAAACGCTTTATTTCACCTGTAATCATAGGAACTGCATAGGTAGAAAACTTAACTTCATAAGAATAATCAAACTTATCTATAGCTTTTATCAAACCTATACTGCCGATTTGAAATAAGTCCTCCATCTCATGACCACGATTGGCAAACCTACGTACTATACTCCATACCAAACCCACATTTTGTGTAACGACAAGGTCTCTTGCCTCCTTATCTCCTTCTCTAGACATTTTTATTAGCTCAAGCGTATCCACATTAAACCTCACTCCCTTCGATACCTTATCTATTAAACTGCATTCTGTCCGGTCTGCTGCGTGTACCCTTTAATGGCTTGCTTACCTATACGTTTTTTCATTCTGACCAATGTACCCTTACCAAATTCAGAATCCACCTCTAAATCGTCCATAAATGCCTCCATAAATGAGAAACCCATGCCCGATCTTTCTAGCTCTGGCTTGGATGTATACAGAGGCTCCATTGCTTTATTAATGTCCTCGATACCAGTACCCGAATCCTCCACCTCGACAGTAATCTCATTGCCGTTAATAAAGGACCTCATGACAACCATGCCTATGCAATTACTGTATCCATGAATTATGCTGTTAGTAACAGCCTCCGATACAGCTGTTTTAATGTCTGCAAGCTCCTCGATAGTGGGATCCATAGTGGCTGCAAATGCTGCGACCACTGTTCGTGCAAAGCTTTCATTTTGTGACTTGCTCTCAAACTCCAATATCATCTTATTCGTATTATCCATGTTATCTACTTGTCCCCTTTCCTTTATTAAAATAGCTATTTCAAATGACTTAGTGCGGTTTCTACAGAATCATATTTATCTATAATTTTATATAACCCCGATAACCGAAATATCCTATCAACGCCAGAATTAACACTGGCTACGGCTATCTTTCCCCCTATAAATATAACCTTTTTGTACCTACCCATAATTACACCAATTCCTGCACTATCCATAAAGCCTGAACCCGAAAAATCAAATACAATATGCTTTACATGATTTCTTTCTATCATCCGGTCTGCCTTTTCCTTAATTTGAATAGCATTATGGTGGTCTAACTCTTCATTCAATCTGATAATGAGGCATCTCCCGTTTATCTCATAGGTTGTCCCCTCCTTTCCTGACCCTTTGTCTGGTTTATTATATTTTTTTCCCTCTTGCATCAGATACTTTCCCTCCAATCTTGTATTTTATAGTTATATTATGACATTTATATCCATACCAGGCTATGAAAAAAAGACCTTTTATGGGAAGTTCTCCATTCCCTTTAAAATGTCTTTCTTAATCATGAGTAAGCAGATTACAAGACTAAATTAATCTGCTTACACTTAATATTATCTTTTGTAATTGAATGTATATATTCTTATTCCTGTATTCGTTCAAGATAGCTCTTGGCATTTTCATATCTTCTCGAATCGGGATAATCATTTATTACCATCTCATAATAGATTGTAGCGTTAACATAGTCCTCCAAGCGATGGTAGGCTCTACCTATAAAGTAAATAGTACTCACATTAGTAGGATCATAATTATAGGATATAAATAGATCTTCCAATGCCTCTTCATACTTATAATCGCTATATAGATCATGACCCGAATCATAATATTCATCTGCCAACCCAGGATAAATCTCCTGCTTTATTCTGTCAATAAGCTGTAAGGAGACGTCAGATTCATACATACTTGTATCCAATAACCTAAGAATCTCTGCAACTGGCTTGAATTTTCTATCTTTCTCTTCCTTTGCTAATTCATCTATATAAAGTGAAAGTGCTTGGAATAGTGGATCATAAAGCTCTGGATTACTCTCAGGGATAACAATTCCTTCAAGCTCAGCCCTCAGCTGAATTACGGTCTCCTCCAGTGCATCTTTATCATCATTAAGCTGAGCAATAGCGGCATCCTTTTCTTCCAGAGTAGCCTTACCCGCACTATAATCTACAAGGTTTTGGTTGTTCCCTGTAACATCCTTATTCTTAATAGAAGGCAAAATCAAAAATGTGGCTACTGCTAATCCTATCAATACCCCGATAATCAAATTCACAAATGCCATGATATTTGGCTTATCCTCCCGATAGGAGGAAATCGGCATAATGGATGAGCTCTCATCCCTATTAGCACCTAGACTAGCTTCTCCATCTCTTGATGTTAGGCTAGACTGTGGTTCCAGCTCCTTAAGGTATCTTAGAGTTGTTGTATTAGATACATCTATACGAGCGGCTCTAAGTAAGCATTTTTTTGCCCTCTCGTTCTCACCATTCTTTATATATAGTATGGAAAGCAAATGATATGCTCTCATAAAATGAGGGTTAAGCTGTACAACCCTTTTAAGCTGGATTGTAGCTAAATCATCACTACCCTGCTTTGCAAACACCAGCGCATTATTATATCTTTTGATTGCTTGATTTAAACCATCTAATCTCGTGGGGTTTTCCTGTATATCATCGATATATTTATCAGCATCGTTACCATCTGGCCTAAAATATCTGCTAATTACCCACTCAGTTAGAGCGGCTACAGTTTCTCCCATCTCAAAATATATTAAACCCAAAAGGTTTCTTGCATTAATATTAGCTTTATTTAATTCGAGACTTTTCTTTAAGGCAACAATTGCACCTGATAAATCCCGGACCTTCGCTCTTGTTAGACCGTTATTATAATACATATTAGAAGCTCTATAGATTTTCTTGTATAATACTAAGTCCTGACCACAACGATCACAGCGTATTCTCTTGTCAGATATATTGCTTTGGCAATTTGGACAAACCATATATTATCCCCACCTAACTTCTTTCATCATAATGAGTGTTGTCTTTTTCCTTCAACAATTCCTTTAAAATATCTGAGATATCAGTCATATCATTATTGTATATTACATCCTCTGCTTGTTCAATTTCCAGACTAGGTTGGAATTTTTCGATTTCTTCTTCAAAATTAATCATTCGCAAATCTCCTTATCTTATATATATGACTTGGCTTTAATCCCATATTTATCTAAAAGCTCCTACCTAACATCATAACCATTCTGGCGATAAAAATCAAGACTTTAATTTCTCATTAGATGCTTTACTACTTGACTGTAATCCCAAATAGTTTAAAATAGAGGTAGCTATAAACTGGAGGAATTCATATGAAAAAAAAGCACATAGTTTTAATTGTATTATTACTTGTATTATTTAGTATACCTTTTTCTCTATTGGCCTGTAGTAAGAACAAAACTATAGTAGAAATAGATAGCACTAAGCTCACTCTGGATGATTTTCTTTATGATATATATCTTATAGAACAAGAAAGAGAGATTTGGAATAATAATTATAAAGAAGGCCTTGGTGTCGATTACTGGGATTATGCTTATGAAGGTATTAC
>CAZDWP010000227.1:0-4025 GCA_964508985.1 uncultured Herbinix sp.
TTTTACAGTTCGGGATGTAGATGCTGAATATAAAAAACTTTTGCAAGCCGGTATGAAAATAATTGATGAACCACAAACACGTCCGTGGGGTGCGCGAAATATGAGTTTCTATGACCCGGATAACAATATCATTTATCTCAGAAGCTTTGATACATGAGGCTGGAAAGGATAATATAAATGAAAGCTATAATATTAGATATGTATGGGGTAATAGTTAAGCAAACAGGGGGTGATTTTGTCCCATATGTTCAACAGTCATTTCCGGATTTAAAGCCAGAAGAAATATACATACCCTGGTTCAAAGCTGATGTGGGAGAATTGGCATCATTAGAAGTATGGGAAAAGCTTGGTTTTAAAGGTGATATAGAGAGAATCGAAAAGGAATATTTAGATACGATGGAAATAAATGATGGTTTTCTTGATTTTATATCGTCAGTAAATAAAAATTACAAGATGGCTATTATTTCAAATGATTCGAGTCGATGGAGTAAATTTATTCGAGAAAAATTTGATGTTAATAAACATTTTGATGTAATTAGTATTAGCGGTGATCTGAAAATTCAAAAGCCAGATGAGCGTATATTTGAGCTTACAATAGAACAATTGGGTTGTAGGGCAGAAGATTGCTTATATGTAGATGACAGAGAAGAAAATTTAGAAGCAGCAAGAAAAGTCGGAATGAATGTGGTTCTATTTAATAGTAGAAATGTAGAGTATGATAGCGATATTGTTAACAGTTTTTCTGAACTTACGAATTTATTATTATAAGATTATAAAGTTGTATGAGAAAGTATTTAATTCAACTGAAATACAATTTTACTGAGGATCACATGAGAGCAATATGCATTATTGGAAGTCCAAGGTCGAATGGAAGTACAGGCTTTATTATTGATAAAATCATTGAAGGCATGAAAGAAGTAGGTATTAATTCTACTCGATATTGCCTGGGAAAGATGGATATTAAGATGAGAAGGGATTGAGGTATATAATTAAAATAGCCAGTAATGGGAATATATACGATTTTCTATCATTTGAGAATGATAAGAGATAAAGGAGGAAATTTTACATGCTATTACAAAATTCAAAAGGGGTATTTGCATTTTATAAGAGGCTTTTACTTATGTCTACCCTAACATTAATGGTATTTATGAGCGTATCCTGCTCGAAATCCAAAACTTCTTCCAGTGATGAAGCAAAGACTGAGGCATCACAGGAAGAGGACAAAGAAATATTGATAGAAGAGACTGAAATAATCGAGGATATTCAGGAAATCACACCAGAACCAGAAAGAGTTTCTGTAGATGAAAATGGATTTGATTCCAAGGGAAGAATAGTTGCATATTTTGCTTCGCCGGTAATTGATGGCGAAGTGGATGATCTATGGAGTAAGGCTGATGTTGTTAAGCCCCAATACATAGCAAATAATGTCGAGACCACAGTCACATTTAAGGCATTATGGGACGATAATGCACTATACATCTTAGCAGAAGTAAAAGATAGTGAATTATCTGTGCAATCAGATACTCCATACATGCAGGATTCATTCGAAATCTTCTTAGACGAAAATAATGACAAAACGCAGGAATATGGTGTAGACGATTTGCACTTTAGAGTAAATTATGAGAATTCTCAGTCTATAGATAGTGGAGATAAAGAAAGATTTTATACAAGCACCAAAATTCTGGATGATGGCTATATAGTTGAGGCAAGAGTTGCATTGAAATCTGCCCCGTCCAATGAGAAAGTACTTGGTATTGATTTGCAGATAAACGAAGCGAAAGGATCAAATAGAGTGGGAACCATAAATGTATATGATTCAACAGGTAGTGCATGGAATGATACTTCAAAATTTGGTGAGATACTTCTGACGGGCAAGTCGGATAATGCACTTACAGGGCTTAATTCTTATGATCTCTTAAGCTTAATAGAGAATACAAAAGAACTTGATTTTACCAAGTATATGAATCATGCTATTGTAACTGATGCTATAAGGACCGCAGAAAAAGTTCTAGAAGGTGATGTCCTAACTCAGCAACAGATTGATAATCAATTTACTGCTTTAAAGGATGCGATTGAAAAGCTGGAACTGACTGAGGGTGCTGCAAATGAGAAAGTATTTATTGCACTCCCGGATGAGTATAAAGGAGAAAGTCAGCAACAGGGCACTATTGAAAGTATGGAATATAGTGTAGCAAACTTGAGTAAGGGTACTGATGTTAAGAAGTTAAATGTATATCTTCCTTATGGATATGATGATTCTAACACTAATACAAAATATAATGTGCTTTATTTAATGCATGGCGGTGGCGAAAATGAGAATCTCCTTTTTGGTGGACCTGGTCAAAGCAAAGAGATGAAGAGAATACTTGACAATATGATAGAAAAAGGTGATATTGAACCGCTTATCGTTGTTACTCCTACATTCAATGGAGGGAAAAATGACACCGCATTATTCCATGAGGAATTGATGAATGACGTTGTTCCTTTAGTGGAAACAAGATATAGCACCCATGTAGGAAGCGGGGATTTAGATGATTTGAAAGCAACCAGAGAACATAGAGCATTCGGTGGCTTCTCTATGGGATCAGTTACAACCTGGTATATCTATATTAACTGCCTTGACTACTTTAAATACTTTCTACCTTTAAGCGGTGATTGTTGGGCTATCGCTCAAACTGCCGGTGAAAGCAAGGCGATGGAAACTGCAGAATATCTTGCACAGGTTGCTAAGGATGCTGGTTATGGCACTAAGGATTACTACTTGTTCTGTGCTACAGGTGATTTAGATATTGCATATCCCAATATGTTGCCTCAAATGGATGCTTTAAAGCAATTAACTGACAGCTTCATTTATTCGGGAAATCCTAATAATGGGAATTTCTATTTCATGATATGCGAAGGCGGTACTCATGCATGGAATTGGATAAATCAATATATTTATTGTATATTACCAGATTTGTTTAACGCGAATTAAGAGTTAATATTATGGTAGGACCCTATGCTTTCCTTGGACCACTAGATTCTCTTGTAATGTATTTTGCCCGTAGCAAAAGCTTACTCGTGGATATACCATGTACCAATCCATCAAGTAATAAGAAAGCGCTTTTACCAAGGTCAGTACGGTCCTGCCTGATTGTTGTTAATGAGGGAGATAGCTGCGATGCAATCGGCAGATCATCAAAACCGATAACGCTGATATCTTCAGGAACTTGTAGTCCATGCTTTAATACCTCTGCTATAACACCGGTGGCAATAAGAACACTGGCACACATGATAGCAGTGGCACCATTCTCTAAAAAGCCCGGAACGTAATCCTTAGCACAGTCTGGAACATAATATCCATATTGAATAAGCATTTCCTCTGGGACAAGCCCCTGCTTTATCATACTGTTTACAAATGCCTGCCTACTTTGTTCGGATACCATGGAGTTCTTGGATCCATTTAGGAAGGCTATTAGTCATCATGCAATGTAAAGCCAAGAAGAAATGCGCCACTGTAACCATTCTTAAGCATATATGAATCATATTTTTCAGTTGTCTGAAAAGTAAGATTAGTAGGAATAACAAAACTGCTTGCACAGCATAACCTGAGCAAGCAGTTTCATTTGGTACCTGGCACCTTATTCAGATGGATCGCTTAACTGTAGCTGATATCTCATACCTGTGATTACACCGTTTTCGTCTCTATTAAGTCTAGAAAATCTTATTCCGTTTTCTCCCATAGAGAATAACCTGATGCCTGTCATCCCTATATAACCCTCTGGGAATATCCATAGCACATCACATTCTAACCTGGAGCCCTCATATTCATAAACCAACAATCCTTCATCTGTATATGATAATTCCTTAACTGATTCAGGGATTAATACAGATGCCTCCATTAATGCGTCAAGATTTTCTGGAGCAAGAAGGTCAGCCATATTGCCATTTTCTATAGCATCAAACACATCAAAATCTGATAAATCAGAATTATTGATTAGGGTGTCATAATAGCTATTTTCAAGCCACTAATAGTAACATCTTTT
>CAZDWP010000228.1:0-4010 GCA_964508985.1 uncultured Herbinix sp.
CATTAAAACGTCCGTGTCCGGATTTAATGAAACAAAATTAGTACCACCAATCCAAGTTACGCATTACACTCTCAATGTCTGCCCTTGGAGCTATTGGTTGTAATTTATTATTATATTGGAGGTGTAATATTGGCTAACATTAAATCTGCGAAGAAGAGAATATTAGTTAACGCAAAGAAAACAGAAAGAAATAAAGCAATTAAATCAAAAGTTAAGACAATGATTAAGAAGGTTGACACTGCTGTTGCAGCTGAAGATAAAGAGCTTGCCAAAGCAAACCTTTTAGTTGCTGTTTCAGAAATCGATATGGCTTGTTCAAAAGGCGTAATGCATAAGAACACAGCTGCAAGAAAAGTTTCTCACTTAACAAAGAACGTAAATAAATTAGCATAATTAAATAATCTTAATAATTCAAGGGCTGTCGAATGATTGTAAATTATTCGGCAGCCCTTTTAACTTATCTTCTTATTAATTTTGTTTCTACTTTATATATCTTAACCTTAGTAGGTTACCTCGTAGTAATTCTGATGATTTATTTTGACAAATTGAAAAATTAGTTGAATAGCATCTCGTCTGCTTATATTGCTCTTTGGATTGAAAAGATTATTACCCTGCTCAGAGAAAATCTCTAAGCCCTTAGCTAAAGCTACAGCCCCAAGATATTTCGGGTCAATTGAATTCTCATCTGAATATCCTGTTGTATATATTCCTGAGATATTCGCAATCTTTTCTAAACCATGTCTCTTGATGAAGTCGTAAGCCAGCTCTTCTCTTGTAAGCAATTTAGTCGAAGCATTTGCTTTTTCACTGTCTGAATTCCAGTAGCCAAGCTTCTCAAGTAGCTGATTTATCTCACCTTCTGTTATTAACTTTTCAGGATTGAAATTTTCTTCTTCAAATCCAATACCCATATCTGCTAATAGTAATATATCTCTGTTTTCCTTTGTATCAGCTATATCCTTATAATGATAATGCTTTGATGATACATAGACCTCTCCCTGATAATCCAACTGCTCTCCAGTGAATGGGGATATATAGCTGGGATTGATATCTGGGCGGTAGACAAGACGAATTTCATATGCTACCCTATAGGCCTCTGAATAATCATAATATTTTTCTTTTGATTTGTAATTAGGGTCATATTGGTTAATGACATTAATCTCATATAAGAGATTAAAATCGTCTTTACTTATATAATGTTCAAATGCTTTCTCTGGAGCCATAGCATTCTTAGGTGAATCAAATATTACATCATCATCCCAATTAGTATTATAATAGTAAATCTTTCCTGTTACACCATCGACAGAACCTGAAATACCGTTATAAATAAATTCTATTCCTTCATTAAAACGATTATAGCGGTAGGAATATCCTCCGTATACAGGAAGCTCCTCTTCCTTGTAATATAAAACATAATCATCTCCTTGATCAACAAGCTTAGTTTTCTTAAATCGACTTTTCACCTGACTATTTAAGAATTTTTCAAGTATACTCTGTCCATATGATCTGTCATATTTTACTTCTACTGGAAGCCACTTATCGCTTTCATAGTCGTAACTGTTCTTTATGCTTGAATTAAAGCTAAGAATTTTTCCTGTCTTTGCATCTATGGTAGCATTAGCATATGCACGGTAACGGTCCTCATTCTTATTATAATCTACGGGTCTGTTATCCCTAAGTCTAATATTCCATACATAGGAGCTATCCTTAGCATTTCTAGTATAGGTCTGATTAAGATTTGCAGTATAGCTAAGAAGATTATCGTCGATATGAAGATACTTATTAGTCGTAACAATCTCTATTGCTTTATCCTTAGATATAAGCTTTTCCAGCTCACGAATCTTAGTAATTTCCTCATCTGTCAACATTTCCGAGGCTACTCCATTTAAGTTGCCTGCTGCAGGGTTAGGTTCTTTCTTAGCTTCATCTCGTGATAAATCCATCTCTACCCATTCAGATCTAGTTAGGTATACCTCACCAGTATTAGCATCAATGGATATATATGAGAGTTCAGGCTCATAGACTAAGAAGGCTTTCTTCACATAATCATTTTGATTATTTTCATATATTCTATAGTAATTTGTTTTGTAAGTAAGCTTCATATTAAGGTTATCACCTATAATCTTAGCTGCCTGCTCCTTAGTTAGCTTAACATCCCCAGATGGTATCCTGGCTTCTCTAAGCCATTCAATAGAAGCAGATGTGATATCACCCGTTGCAGCATTAACTCTTATTGATACCGAATTGTCCGGAAATATTAATCCCTTCTCCATCCTTTGGAAATAATAAGTATAATTATTACTGTAGATACTGTCGTAGGATGAGCTTACAAAATTTATTTTAGGATAAATATCAGGAGCTATTTTCTTTATAAAAGCTTCTGCTTCGTCCTGTAACTCTTCTTTGAGATATGATGGTATATTCCTATTTCCATTAGAGTAATCATAAGCTGAATAATTAATAATGTTATTATTCTGGTCTAAACTTACATCAATATAGCTGTTGTCTGGTGTTCTCCAATTTAAATTCCAAAAAACACCTGAATAGGAATTCGTGCCATAATAGCTATAGTTGAATTCTGAAAACTCCTTTGGTATTTTAATTTTTGCTTTAACGGCTCTAATTGCAGCCTCTAAAGCTTTCTCTGTCGGCTCATTGCTGGCCATAACTAATGGTTCCTTCTTAACGATATCTTCTGCCATAACGGGTACAGCCTCAGTCTCATTTGTCTTGGACTTTGCTATCAGGCTGGAAGAAGCCGAGCCTGTAAACATTGCCAAGCAAAGCAGTAATGACATAATTTTTCTTATCATAGAACACATCTCCTTTAGGCGATAAACTTATTAATTTTCCTTGTCTAATATTAGACGATGAAAAATGTACCAGGGTTTCATTTAATTAGCATTACAAGAATATTTTTTCCATTTATATTTATAGTATTCTATTTCATGTAAAAACAAGCAAAGAGCTTTACCATTATATTCGATAAAGCTCTCACTAAATATTAATATTATATGTGTAATAATCTCTACTGACTATAAAACTTACTAATGATGGCTTTATTTTAATATCTTGAACTTGCCTATTATCGGTAGTTCTTTTGCTTTTCCTTGATATGCATTTATGATACCAAGAATTGATAAAAAAAATAGTGGTATGCCTAATAGCCAGACAATAAACACAATTATTCCCGGTGTGGTCTGATAAGGAATTCCCCATACATATTTGGTTGTTTTAATGAAGCGTGATAAGAAATTAATAATAAATAGTCCTATATATGCCAAAAATAGATTAAAGCCTTGCCTTACATGGTAACGGGCAAATTTAGAATTTGGAGCTGCAAACATTGGGATAAGTACCAATATACCTATATAAGAGAGGAGTGCCATCACCTTGTTGTCTGCAATATCCTTAGCGTCATATTCCGCTGTTGTATCAGATGTGTTATTCATCTTTTGAAATACATTTGGCTGTGAAGTCGTACCTTTAGTTTCTTCTGTTGTAGCACTTTGTTCTGCCTGCGCATTGCATGAAGTACAAACATTGGTGTTCTCATCTAGCTGTTTCCCACAATTTGAGCAAAAAGCCATAATAAATCCTCCCAACTCTACATTTATTTTATAATTAATAAACAATAATATATCTCATATTATTGATTTCAGTATATACGATTATGAATAATTTGTAAACAGAAAACTAAAATATGTAGTTTTTAATTTTTCATATTGCTTAACTGTATTTCTAAATGAGTAGAAGAAAGCCGCAGCATTCATTTGCAGCGGCCTTGTTTGTATTGGGTAAATTTAAATCCTCCTGAGAGATGTCTAAAGCTCCAGGTTGCATATTTGTCTCCTCCACTGCTGAGTTGAAAGTGATGTTTTCGTCACCTTCGCCATTTGAAGCACTTTCATGCGGATGTTCGCTATCACTAGATGCCAGTGCCACCATAGGCATCTGCATAATTTCAACGGAGACGGTGGGATTCGAACCCACGTGCCCTTGCGGACAAC
>CAZDWP010000229.1:0-3992 GCA_964508985.1 uncultured Herbinix sp.
ATTATACCACAAAATATTAACAGTTTGTTCATAATCTATCCACACAAACATCATATTTAAAACCTATAATATATTTAGATACAAAAAACGTTAGAAAACATGTTTTACAATAAAATACGCTTACAAGAAAATTTTTTTCATAAAACAAGCCTAGTAGCTACCCTCCCCCCCTCTACTAGGCTTCTCCTCTTTTTTATAGCTCTGTTATGCAGAGCTATTTTTTTGCCCCATTTCACTCCTTACCTTCCCAATAAATACCTTGTTTTACCATAACCCCATTCGAAATACTATATTTTTAAGATATACTAAAATAAACCTTTAATATAGTCGTTTTATTTGTTATAATCTATGTTAGGAATTTTAGCTAGCAATTCTTCATTCCGTACTTATTCTATAATTAGGAGGTATTAATAATGTCAGAAGTAATAATTATGGACCACCCACTAATCCATCATAAACTTGGTATTATGAGACGAAAAACCACATCAACTAAGGAGTTTAGGGATTTAGTAACTGAAGTTGCAATGCTAATTTGTTATGAAGCAACTAGAAATCTTCCTCTTGCTGATATAGAGGTTGAGACGCCTCTTACAACAACAATAGCAAAAGAAATTGAAGGTAAAAAGCTTTGTATTGTACCAATTCTTAGAGCAGGACTTCATATGGCAGACGGAATTCTTAACCTTATCCCCAATGCCAAGGTAGGACATATCGGTTTATATAGAAATGAAGAAACCTTAGAACCTGTCGAGTATTTCTGTAAGCTTCCCTCTGACGCAGCTGACCGCGAGATTTTCGTAGTAGATCCAATGCTGGCAACAGGTGGATCAGCAGTCGCAGCTATAGATCTTTTGAAAAAGCGTGGAATCAAAAAAATTCACTTCTTATGCTTAATAGCAGCCCCCGAAGGTGTAGAACGATTACAAAAAGCTCACCCTGATGTCAATATATATATTGGCAATTTGGATGAACGATTAAATGAAAACGGTTATATCCTTCCGGGTCTAGGTGATGCTGGAGATCGTATTTACGGTACAAAATAGTTCCATAATATAATAGAGATGCTGTCCTGATTTTACATTAGGACAGCATCTTTATTTTTTATTTAGATGAAAACTTATATATTGTTACAAATTCATAAGTCTCGCCAGCCTTTAGCACACTGCTTGGAAATGACTTTGTATTGCAGGCATTGGGAAAATGCTGTGTCTCAAAGCACGCTCCAGCCCTTTTACCATAACTTGCCCCGTCCTTGCCATTTTCAACGGCTGTGAGCATATTACTTGTATAAAATTGGATCCCCGGACAATCGGTAAACACCTCCATGACTCTACCGCTTCTTTCATCCACAAGCTCTGCAACCTTCGTGACCTCATCTTGGCTAATATCAAGAACAAAGTTATGATCATATCCCCCTGCTTGCTTAAGAGGCTCATAGTCGTCATCTATATTATCACCAATTCTCTTTAATTTCCTAAAATCCATAGGAGTAGAGGCTACTTCTCTAAATTCACCGGTGGGAATAAGGTCATTAGAGGTTGGCGTAAACTGATTAGACTTTATCCATACCTTATGATCAAGAATACTCCCGCTATTATGACCGGAGAGGTTAAAATAAGAATGATTTGTAAGATTTACTACGGTATCCATATCAGAAACCGCATGATATTCAATTACCAGTTCACCGTTCTCAGTAAGACTATAGGTTACGGTTATATCTAAATTGCCAGGAAAACCTTGCTCCATATTGGGACTCAGTCTTGAGAATTCCAGACTGATCATATCCTCTTCCTCATAAATCTCTGTCTCATACATAACTTTATTATATGATGGTTTACCACCATGAAGATTGTTCTCTCCCTCATTCTTTTCAAGAGTATATACCTTCCCACTCAGTTCGAACTTAGCCCCAGCGATACGATTGGCACATCTTCCAATAAAAGAACCAAAGCCCGGCCTATTGTCCTCATAGCCACTTATACTATTATGGCCTAAGGCCACATCCTCAAAGTTTCCCTCTCTATCGGGGACTACTATACTCACTATATTAGCTCCGAAATCTGTAAATGATATCTTCATGCCATTACTATTGGTCACTGTATACAAAGTAGCTTCTTCTCCGCTCTTTGTTTTACCAAATGGTTTTTGTGTGATTTTCATTACTTGTCTCCTTATATTAGTTTACGTATGGGCTAACCCGCCTATCTTGTATAGTATAGCATAAAGCCATATTTTATCAAATATTTTTCTCAAATCAGTTAATGAACAAACCGCTTAAATATATACAAGAGGTTGTTGACAATATTGTCCCGCCTATTGTATACTTTATAAACAATATATGGTTATAAACATATATGTAACAATAATATATTGGTTTTAAGTATTCCGAAGCTATTATACATAGTCTTTGGAAGTAATAGGGAAACAGGTGCAATACCTGTACGGTCTCGCCGCTGTAAATGGGGAGCCTGCTCTAAGTATTTTTATTACATATGCCACTGGATAGAATGATGTATAGCTGATACTTTATCACTATCAAAGCTTATCTGGGAAGGCTGGAGCAAAGGCTATGATCCATAAGTCAGAATACCTGCTTATTACCTGTACCAAGAGTTCCACGAGTCATGGACAAGGGTATAATAAAGAAGCTTTCTTTATTGTCCTTTCCTATTGTGGTAAGGGCTTTTTTATACGCCAATTAAAGGAAGGAGATTAGTATGAAGGAAACAAAATATTTTTTAAAGGTATTCTTAGGAACACTGGGATTATTTCTTATAACCGTTTTATTGCTATATGTATTCTTTAACAGAGACAATAAGTCCTCTGTAGGAAGCAAGGAAATTGTAATCAAGGTTATTGTTCCAGATGAAGAAGTCCAGGTATTCACCTTATCTACAGATGCAATAACACTACGCCAAGCATTGGATGAAGAGAACCTAATCAGAGGCACAGGAGACACGGGAAGCTTCTTTATTACCGAGGTTAACAAACGGCGCGCTGAAGATAGTAAGCAAGAGTGGTGGTCTATTACTAAAGGCGGTGAATATATAGAGTTTGGTGTTGATATGATTAATATACAAGATAAGGATCAATATGAGTTGACGCTTATGGAAGGCTATTAAGAATGCGAGGATACCTATGCGTACTAAGGATATTGTAATTATTGGAGTTATATCAGCTTTACTTATAACCTTACAGGTGGGCCTTTCTTTTCTACCCAATATTGAACTTGTGTCCCTACTTATAATTCTATGCACTATTATATACGGATGGAAAACACTATATATTATCTATATATTTGCCCTCGCTGAGGGACTTGTCTATGGGTTTGGAATATGGTGGATTAACTACTTATATGTATGGACTATTTTAATGTTATTAACTATGTTATTTAGGGACAAGCGTTCCCCCTTCTTCTGGGCAATACTTTCAGGGGCTTTTGGACTGAGCTTTGGCTTACTCTGCTCGATTCCCTACCTTTTTATCGGAGGAGTGCCTATGGCATTATCCGGCATTATTAGTGGGATTCCCTTTGATGTTATACATTGTATAAGTAACTATCTTATAGTATTAGTGCTTTTTAAACCTCTTTATCATTTTCTTGATTGGTTGAACCAAAAGGAATTTAGTTAATTATCAAATAGAATTATGTGCTTACCTTATATGCTCGCAAGAAAAAATCCTTAAGGCTAAACCTTAAGGATTTTTTTAATCAAATTCGTTATAACAATATATCCAATTCTTTTTAAACTTATTTATAGTTTAGAAAAAGGTACATTGTAAACCCAATCTTGATTATACTCTTACTACGTTAGTTGCCTGAGGACCCTTGGCTCCCTGAACTACTTCGAACTCAACTTCTTGACCTTCTTCTAAAGATTTGAAGCCGTCCATGTTAAGACCTGAGTAGTGAACGAATACATCGTTACCCTGCTCATCAGAGATAAAACCAAAACCCTTTTGATTGTTGAACCACTTTACTGTACCTTTGT
>CAZDWP010000230.1:0-3987 GCA_964508985.1 uncultured Herbinix sp.
CGCCTAATGTATAAATAAGTTTGATTTTATCTTCTTCAACTGCTTTAAAATCAGAATATAGTGTTATGATGGATCCAAATAATGCAACCGATACTGCGGCTACGATGATAGTCTTCATATTTGCACCAAGCCAGACAATAAATACCGGGGCAAGTGCCGATTTGGGAAGACTATTTAATACAATCAGATATGGCTCCAGAACCTTTGATATGCTGTCATTCCACCACAGTATTACCGCTACTAATAGTCCGACTATATTTACTAGAGCAAAGCTTACAAGTGTTTCAAACAATGTAATGCCGATATGGTAAAACAGCTGACCGCGGGCTGTCATTTCCGCAATAGTTTTCACAACCCTCGACGGACTGGAAAAAATAAAGGAATCCACGACACCTATAAGTGTACCGATTTCCCAGAAAGCAATGAATCCTATTAATATGATCAATTGATAGATTCGAATTCTACGTGTACGTAAAATATGCTTTCTTATATAGGCTTTTTGAGCAGCTGAAATGTTTAAGCTTTCGCCTGAAACCTTTCTATTGTTCCTGCTCACTATGATTTAGCTCCTTCCAAATTAAATTAAAGTAATCTTTGAACTCGGGAGCACTTCTTGCTAAGAACGGAGTCCTATCCGAGATAGAAAGCTTAATATCAAATATCTTTTTAACGGTTCCAGGCCGGTTAGACAATACTATGACTCTATCTGACATACTGATTGCCTCCGAAATATCATGTGTAATTAAGATGGCTGTTTTCTTCTCTTTACGAATAATGCCCCATATATCATCTGCTACCTCAAGCCTGGTTTGGTAATCCAAGGCTGAGAAAGGCTCATCTAAAAGTAAAATATCCGGTTCCAACAAGAGGGTACGTATAAGGGCTGCCCTTTGTCGCATTCCACCGGATAATTCGGAAGGATATGAGTTCTTAAATGTAATCAGCCCATAGGTGTTTAGCAAGTCATTAATTTGAACATAACTGTTATCGGATAGTTTATGCTGAATTTCCATTCCCAGGGTCACATTTTTTAGTGTGCTTCGCCAGTCAAGCAAATGGTCCTTTTGAAGCATATATCCAATGTTCTTTCCAGAGGATTTTATATCCTTACCATTAATATATATAGAACCGCAGCTTGGGGTAAGCAAGCCTGCGATTAGAGAAAGCAGAGTGGATTTGCCACAGCCACTTGGGCCAACGATGCCCAAGAATTCACTGTCATTAACTTGAAAGGAAACATCCATTAATGCCGGTGTTTCCCCATCAAGGCTATGGTAGGTATAACTAATATGATCTATACGTAGAAGCTCGCTCATATAGTGCCTCCCTTTTTGCTTATACTGTATTATATGAAAGCATAAATGATAGGTTACTTGACAATTTGTGATGTTATCACTATATACTTTACAAATAAATAATATGAATAAAACTACAATATAAGAACATAATTATATGATAATAGTACAAAATGTATCGATAATTAAATATAATGTTGATTATTACATGGAGGTGTGATAAAATGTCAAACATAGGAGTTGTATTAAAGAAGGAGTTGAATAATTTGAAAGAAAGAATTGTAAGGATTCAAAAAATGGAGTTGAACAACTTAAAGAATGTAGGTAAAGGAACTATCAAATTTGCTTGTAACATGAGAGAAAATATCTTCGAAGATAAATCTGATATATTAGCTATATATGGACAGAATGGTTCAGGAAAAACAACTGCAATTTATGCGATACAGCTCTTTAAGAATCTTTTGACAGGACGAAAATTAGAAAAAGATTGCGCAAATTATATTAAGGTTGGAACAAAAAGTGCTTCGTGCTTATTTCAGCTTAGTGTAATTGATGCTAAAAAGCAAGAATTTAAGATTGCTTATGAGTTTGAGTTAAAGATAGATGATATCAATTTTAAGCATAATGAATTGGTTGACGATGAGCATTTAGATGATGATAGAAAGGTGTATGTTTCATCAGAGAAAATTAGTTTGTCAAGGATTGTTGATGGGAAATGGACAAAACGAGCAACTGTTATGGGATATAGTGATGAGGATGAAAGTGTTCTATTCCCTAAGGTGCGATATAATCAGATTGTTTCAGGAGATAAAGGTTTAGAAGATGAGTTGAGAGTTACTAAGCTTCTTATTAAAAAGTCAAGTAGATCGTTTTTGTTTAGTAGCGAATTATTTGATATTATTAGAGATAGTCGAATTGAAGAAGAGTATAAGAATGTTTTTGTTATCTTGCAAGAGTATGCAGCAATTAATTTGCATGTTATCAGTAATACAGATTCTGGAATAATAAATGCTAATATTGCATTACCGTTATCATTTGTTCTTAAAGAAAAGGACAGCAAATATCTATTAAAGGGTAGTTTGAATTTAAACGGTACTTCTAGAATACCAAGGGAGTTTTTTGACTCTATTTCTGATAAGATGAAAACAATCAATATGGTTTTACAAGAAATAATACCTGGGTTAACTATTAGATTGAAGCATATTGGTATTGAACTTGATAAGGACAGTGATGAGACGGTTTTAGTACAAATAATAGCTAAACGCGGTAATACTGAAGTACCCTTAAGATATGAATCTGATGGAATTAAAAAACTACTATCGATTTTATATGGCTTAATAATGGTATTTAATAATTCATCAACTACATTAGCTGTCGATGAATTTGACTCAGGTATTTTTGAATATTTACTAGGTGAAATATTAAAAATTGTTGAAGAGCATGGCCGTGGACAAATAATTTTTACATCGCATAATTTGAGACCGTTAGAGGTTCTCAATAAGAGAAATATTATGTTTACAACAACCAATGAAAACAATAGATATATTAGAATGAAAAATGTTAAAACAAATAATAACTTTAGAGACTTATATTTTCATGATATTATTTTAGGAGGTCAAAATGAATGCATATATGAAACAACTAATCCATATATGATCCGAAGGGCTTTCAGATTGGCTGGTGATGAGGATGACAGATAAGAAAAAGATTATCTTATTTATAGTAGAGGGTATAAATGATAAAATATGTCTGTCACTATGTTTGGATCAGTTATTAGATAAAAATACTGTCAGATTTGAAATAACAGATGGTGACATAACAACAAAGTATGGCAATAGTGGGAAAAATATTGCTTCAGAGATAGGAAAGATAGTAAAAAAATTTAGTGGACGGATTTTTAAACAGAATGATTATCTAGAGGTTGTTCACCTTGTAGATATGGATGGTGCTTATATTCCTGATAGGAATATTATAGAAGGTAATGTTGATAATAATATATATCACGATGATAGAATTGAAACCTCAAATGTAGAGAAGACTCATGAAAGAAACCATCAGAAACAAAAAAATTTAGAAAAAATGATAAGTCTTCATAAAGTATGGAAGAGCATTCCATATAGTGTTTATTATTTTTCTTGTAATATGGATCATGTATTACATAATAACGCAAATCTGAGTAGAGAAGAAAAAGTAAAAGGAGCTACTGATTTTGAAAACAAGTACTTTAATAAACCTAAGGAGTTTGTCGAATTATTCAGATCAAATGATTTAATGGTTAAGGGAGATTACTCTGAAACATGGAAACATATTAAACTGGGTACTAATTCGTTAAAAAAATTCACTAATTTTGCTTTATATCTAAATAAGATAAAAAACGACTAATGAGGTGTCTGTTTCTATAATTAGGTTATATGATAAAATGAATTGCATTATTACGCACTAGTTTTTATAACTTTCCTAGTGCGTAAATTTTTGTAATTACAATACAAGTACATGTTGTCGCTTCTATTGAATTGTTGACTTTGCATAATGCAAAGAATATAATAAATTTAACATTAAAAAGCAAGAACTCCTCATTTATATAAAGTAGTGGGAGCATGTCACACCATTGTAATGGTGAGAATAAGATTACAGTTTAGGAGGAAACATTTATGGATATGAAAACACCTCTTTATGATTGCCATGTACGTGA
>CAZDWP010000231.1:0-3983 GCA_964508985.1 uncultured Herbinix sp.
TCATTAGCTACTTCAAGCTTATGCTCCTCAATAACCTGTTTGGTAGTGTCACCATACTCTATAGCTTTACCTAAGGATATCTTCCAGTTGTTGGGAATAGTGTCAAAACGAATTAGAAATCCCCCATATATACTAATATCCTCAAGCTGTCCTAAGTCCTTCCCCTCAAGTTGCTTAATATCACTTAGGAACAAGGTTCTGAATATCTCATAGATATTGACTTTTATTATCTCCAGGTCTGCTTCATCCTTACGGTCGTCTACCTTATACTGTTCACTCATATTATTATGCTCTGCAATCTTTCCATCAATAAAGATTAGATATTGTTCTTCTAGCTCCCTCATATTTGCTCCCTTCTTTCATTAAATAATTATATTCAGTTCGAACTTTAATATTACTATATCATTGAAATTAGTATATGTCAATCCGTTTTTATATATATCGATTTACATTTTGAATTGCCTTTTTCCTTAGATTTGTTATATGCAATCTTGTAGTGTATGGAGCTTTTAATTGTAGCTTATATCTTAGCGGTACAAATGTATAAGAAGCATAGGAAGCAAAATTATACTGCTATATATTGACATTTATAAGAATTAATAGTAAACTTGTCTTGCGGAAGCTTGTTTTTTGAAAATGGAATAAATAAACTAATATGAAAGGGGACCAAAAAATGTCATCAAGGATTAATGTCTCTAAGAAAGCAATTAGCTTTATTGTAATGTTGGTGCTCATACTAGCCAGCCTAAGTACGCCAGCTCTTGCATCTAATCAGTCCAAAACTGTGACTCGTGAAGCCACCTATACTTTTTTTGCAGATTATGAGGAAGTTAAAGAATATTGTGGTTCACCACGCAACTATGTTCCTTCAACGCAATCTTATGACGATGGTATTTATAAGGGAACACTTAGCATAGCATCTATCACAGGATATCCTACCTACATAGCAGAGAATGTATTAGAAGTAAAAATATACGTAACTTATTCTGGTACGGTCTATGCTTATGTTACCACGAAAAACGTATATTGCGAAACTACTTACACATTTTATGTCCACTCTTCACAACTTTCATTCTATACGTATTATCCATCTTCCCATATATCTCCAACATATATTTATAATGATGGTATCTATGAGGGGATTCTTAACTTATCATATTGTACTTGTTCTTCTCCGATATATGCAATAGGAGGTTATTATTGGGTAACAATAAACGCTGGTTATTTTGGAGCTGTTCAAATTTATTAGTTGCTGCATAAGGAACAATAAAAAATAGCCCTAAAATCCTTATCACTGATAAGGTTTTAAGGCTATTTTTAATGCAGTCTGCAGGACTTGAACCCGCACGAGCTAGGTTTTGTATCGTATTACTTACTTAAATTATTGTGCACCTTGATTGTTTTGTTTATTTAAGATATTAGTAGCATCAATTACTTTTTCTGCATTAAACTGTTCCCAATCTAAGTCAATTGTAAAGTCGACACTACCATTCATCGTATCATTCTCTGCAGTTGGATCCATAGCAACTCCTAAGTATAGATCCATTCTGTTATCACTTGGAAGCGTCATCAAAGTATCTTTTAAAATGTCGTCTAAGGTAGAAGCATCATCAAATGCTGATAAGCGAACAAAATCAACTCCACCCAATTTAAATGTTTTACTACTATCAAATTGCTGTGCTAGTTTAAATACATAACCATTATCAGAAGAAGTTTCTCTTTCCATATAAATAGCAATACCAATATTATTTTCTATGCTATCACTACTCTTGGCAGTAACATCAACTTTGATTTCGCTTAATTTAGCTGCAATATTGCCAGTGTTCGCAATATCTGTTCTAAATGCCTGTGCAAAAGCAGGATAAATATTATTTACGGATACATTGATTTTATCTCCTACCAAATCACCTGTTTTGTAATCTCCAATATTAGCTTCTAATACCTCGTTACCATCATACATAGCATTAAATGTAACTTTATTATAGTTTTTTGTTCTTGCGGCATATTCCTCAAGAGATGCGACATCTGTTATTGTATTATGGTTTGAGTCTCTATAGTTATCAGCTTCTCTGAAAAATGCATTATCAACATATCCAGTGTCACCAATACCATCTATGATTGACCATCCTTCTTCACCCACATACCCAGGAGCCTCATTTGTGTACTGTGCTAATAATCCTAAGTCTAAGAACTTAACCTCTAATTCACCGGTAGTAGCCTTAGTAGTGATGTTGAGAGAATCCGTCCAGTAAGCATACCCCGTACCTGCTAACACAAGGCATAATGCCAGTGCTGCAACAATAATCTTTTTCTTTGCCATAATATTTCTCCTTTACAATAATTTGTATTTAATAACACTATTATTGTAATAAATACCATTCTTTTCTACTACATCCTAAAGTCTACTCTTTTCTACTACTTTAGTATACCTCTACCTCAAAACATGAAGAAACATATCGTTTTCATGAATAACAAATAGGGATCCATCTGCAATAACCTGTTCTTCATCACCAATATAAAATATAGGGGTTCGCATTTCATCTGAAAGCTTTACCAAGTCCTGTAGATCCTCAATTCTATTTTGATGCAAGAAGTCAATCTCGCTTAAATACATTAGCTTTACCATTCGGCTTTTATAATTTCGAAGACATCTTATCCATCTTTCTTTTCTCATCTCTTCCTCGTTTGGTTTTCTAGTAAAAAACAATATAAAACCACAAGCAGAAATAACTAGAATTATTCCAATAATACATATTGGAATATAATTTGCCGCATTCTTATCTACTGCCACCTCGCTTTTTACTATAGTGTCTGAGGCAATATTGTCGCTATTCACCTGAATGTTAAATAAGCTATTCTTCAGTGGGGTGAAGACTGATGCAGCTATGGGCAACCTTATACTTCCCTCATCTGAATCTATTTGTACTTCTCCCTCTAGTTGAATTGTAAGATCATAAGAAAGACTAACTCCAAAATCCCTCGAAACCTCACTTATTAAGACATCATAATCAGATATGTCTATGTCTAACTTTTTATCAAATTCAATGGTTGTATCGGTTGCAATAATGGGTTCTTCTTCCAAGAGGAAGTCCTTGCTCCAAATAATATCCTTTTTTTCTTCGCTTCCTTGATATCCCTTTACTCTTGCGTAAATCTGATATCCTCCTTTTATCTCTGCTTGCTTAGAGCCAGTATAGGTTGCTCCTAAGGTAACCCTCACCTTTTCTACCAAATTACGTACATAAATTCCCCCTGATTCTAGTTCATTACTGTCAAAATACTTATTATCCTTTAAAAACACCGAATATGTAGCCCTGGGAGCAAGGGTTCCCTTAAATAAAATATCCTCAATTATTATCGTTGGTACCTTAGTTACTTGGATATAAATAAAATAAATAGATAATACTAGAATAATTGCACTTAATACTATTCCGCCTATTCTATATAAAGGATTTATCTTAAACTTTTTCATGGTTGGTTCACTTCCTCTTCTATCTCCGTTATTTCATTACCTCTTAGCCAAAGGATTGGTGTTCCTGCCTTTGGTAGATTGTATACTATGATACCCTTGATATCATTTGGTATTACTAGTTCTTTGTCTTCCTTGGGGTTATTGTCTCCTTTTGTTTGGAAGCTAATATTTCCTAGTTCATCTTTTTTTATATCAGTAATACGATGTGAGATTGTATATGTATCCCTTGAGAAATTTAGAACATCTCCAATCTTTAAATCATAAATATCTTCTTCCTTTGTAACTTTCTTTATCAAAACCATATCTCCAGGATTAATATAGGGCTCCATACTTCCAGTTAAAACGACGGAAGGATAGACAGAAAAAACACCTGCAAAAAACCAAATCAAAGCTACAGATAACACCATCACAATTCCTAGTCCTTTCTCCCCCTTCTTTTGTTTAGATACTTGTTGATTGTTGAATTTATCGTAGATACCAAAGCCAAATAAGGATACCAAGGCAACATCTA
>CAZDWP010000232.1:0-3957 GCA_964508985.1 uncultured Herbinix sp.
AGTTGAAGATTCAATCAATTGCCGAGTTGATTAAGATTTTTAATTTTCACGATATATCAAAAGATTAGTTTTGCATGCAGGTGGGATAGTTAATTAATATCTCACCTCATCAACCCATATTTCTCTCCTTTTACTTCCCTGTCTTTTTTAACATAAATTCGTCATAATGGCGTGATTTACTGTATGTAATATATTAGCCCTCTATTATCCTTTTTTGATTTAACTGTTCTTTTCTGCATTATTTTTTAAGTTTCTAGGCAAAAGTTTTGTCAATATGAAATTGTTTCTTATATTTAAGCATTAAATTGAAATAAGTAAAAGAGTATCAAATTTTCTAGAGAATAAATCTATTTATAGTAAATAAAATGTAATGTATCAGAACTGACAATCAACAAAATAAAGAATAGGAGGGCCTATGAAAACAAAAGTGTATATAGTATTATTATTTTGTCTATTTCAAATAACTATTTATGCCCAGCAGACAGCTCAAGTTACACTCACAATTACGCTACACCCCATTCAAACTATGGAGGTTGTGCCCACCGATGCGCAAATAATGGAGCTTTCCAATGAAAACACAACCAATCCTCCGCCTTCCACTCAGCTATCAACTTTCAGTACAAGTAGTCATACAACACGTGTTGATAGTGTGAAAAACAAATGTTTTGAAGCATTGCAAGGTGTAAAAGAGTTACCCCCACAAGAACATAAGTCAATTAATCAAATTTTTAGCGACAAAAACTATTACTACAAAAAGGGCGACGAGCATGATGATGGCTTGAATCTTGTTTATTGTATGGAAACGCTTTAAATAATTTGAATATCAAAATTGACAATTGTGTGAATCCGCAAGTGTTTGTCCGATTGTGTCTCCTTGCAAACTTCACCTTACTTCCTATTCATTGTCTTGAATTTAGTTTACTTTAAATGTAAGCCTATTTCAGGACTAGACAAGTAGAGAGTTTCTTTACTAGCTATTCAGTTTAACAGGTAAAGACGTTGCAGTGCAGCGTCCTTTTTTTGTTCTATACTCTCTGTTTTTATCCGTAACATCTGTGCTATCTGTGTGCCAATCTTCATTATTTTCTTGTCTCTTGTTCCATGTCTCTTGTCTCTTTTTTGTAGTAAAATTACTACAAACAGTTCCAATTTTTACTACAAGAATTTGTTTCGAGCGAGATTATCTTTGTAGCATCAAATTAAAGGTTTGATAAAACAACATTTTAAAAAAGATACAGACATGAAAAAAGTAATTTTATTCGCAGCAATTCTTTTCTCTTCTATTTCAATAATGAACGTACAAGCAGAAGGCGCTTCTCAGGAAGGTCAAGCAACTCTAAAATTAAATTTATCAGCAGTTCAATCTATCGTGGTAAGTGGTGATGTAGTAATTGACTATTTAACAGCAGATGATTATGCAAACGGAAAAGCAGGAAAAACAGCAACAACTGTAACTGTTACTTCAGCAGGTGGATTTGCAGTTAGAGCAGAAGCAGAAGATTTAAAAGATGGTTCATATACTATAGCAGCTAGCACAATTGCAGTTAAGGCGCAAGGATCAAGTAATGCTGATGGTGCAACTTATGCTACAGATGCTACGCTTGAAAAAGTGGGCGAGGGAAAAGCAGCATTAATTACAAGTGGTATAGGAGGAGTAAATAAGAAATATTCTGTGACTTATGAAGGTACTGGTGATAATGCATACATGGAAAAATACAACGAAGGTGGTCGTAATTATGAGACAACAGTAGTTTTTACAGTTTCAGCTTCTTAAAATAAATAACAGTACTAACAACTACAAAGCGTAGTAAAGATACTACAAACAGTCGCAATTATTTCTACAAAAATTTGTTTCAAGTGATACTATCTTTGTAGAGTCAAATTAAAGACAATACTAAAAACAAAAACAACAACAACATTTTAAAAAAAAACATACAGAGATGAAAAAAATAATTTTATTCGCAGCAATTTTATTCGCAGGGGTTTCAGTGGTGAAGGCAGAAGGTGGAACTACAACAACAGAAAACAAACAATCTACTCTTACAGTAAAATTAAAACCATACCAAATTATTAATGTTACAGGTAACGCTGAAATAGTCTTTGATTCTAAAGAAGACTACACGGCTTTAGAAAAAGAGCAGACAGCAAGCAGCAACGTTAATGTAGGTGTGTCTTCAGCTGGAGGATTTACAGTAAGTGTATATGCAGCAAATCTTGTACTTTCAACGGATGCCAATAAAGAAATAGAGGCAACCAATATTAAGGTTTTAGCAACAGCAACAACTAACAGTCTTGCTAATACTATTACTACAGATGTTGTTCTAGGAAATTCTGCAAGCCCATTAATTGAATCTGCAAGCGGTCAGATTGATACCTCGTATGATCTGGTCTTTAAAGCTATTGATGGAGATGTTTATAGACAAGCATTCGATGGTAATGTAACAACAAATACTGATGAGCAAGTTTATACAACAACAGTATATTACACAATTGCAGCTAAGTAATTAGGATCAATTAAAAACGAACAAAAACAATATTTTAAAACATACAGAGATGAAAAAAATAATTTTATTCGCAGCAATTTTATTCGCAGGGCTTTCAGTGGTAAAAGCACAAGAGGGTACAGGAAAAGAAGGTACTCCTTTAACGGCTAATACAGATTTGACAGTGAAATTAAACCCAATACATATTATTACAGTTAATCATACAGGCATCTTGTTGGAATATAAAACTACGGACGACTATGAGTCAGGAGTAACTTCAGAAAATAAAAACCATTTGACAATATACAGCACTGGAGATTTTCAAGTTACTGTGAATGCTGTAACTGATTTTGTTGATGCTCCTGAAGGGATGAATGTAGGCACTGTTTCGATAACTGCTAATAAAAATGGAGTTGCAACATCAGGAAAAACAGTAAGTGGTTTAAATGCAACAGATTCAGATGTTTTGATTTCTTCAACTAAAGGTGGATTTGGTCTAAACTATGATGTTACATACAAAGGTGGTACTGATTATATGAATCTTTATAGTAAAAATAAAAGTAACGAGTATAAGACAAATGTTCAATATACTATAGTTCCTCTATAAGTAGATTTAAATTAAGATATGAATATATTAAAGGCAATTATCGGAGTTAATCCTTTAGTTGCTTTTTTTTTCAGTAAATTTGCAAGAACATAAAATAAAACATCATGAATAGAAAATTATCTTACAGCATCATTGCACTTAGTGCATTCCTTATTTTATCTATTGCATCGTCACGCATGAGTGCTCAAACAGGTTTGTCGGTGAGCCCACCCCGCACTTATTTCACAGTTAATCCTGGACAAAGCGAAACCAAGCAGGTATTGATTAGCAATCCCAGCAAAACAAATACATTGGAGCTTTCTGTCTCTTTTGGCGACTGGGAGTACGACAGCATTGGCAACAATGTGATGGCAGAAGCAGGAGTATTGGACAATTCGTGTGCCGATTGGGTGGATATATTGCCACAATCGTTCTTTTCGGTTGCTCCAGGCGAAAGCTATGAGTTGGATGTGCGCATGAATGTGCCGGAAAACTTGCCTGATGATATGCCTGTGCATACTTGCATGGTCTATATCACACAGATAAATCCAGTAGATGGAGTGAACGAGCAAGGTGCCAACATTAAAATTGCTGTGCGTTCTGGCATTAAGCTTTACCACCGCAACGATGTACCGCGCGATGCCAATGTAGAGATTACCAATTTTGCGTACAATAAGGAAGAAGATCCCAGCAGATTGAAATTTGCCTTCGACAATGTGGGCAATGTCTGGACAGATGGGGTTATTACCTGCGAACTGCTGAACCAAAACACGGGTGAAAAGACAAAATTGGAAGATGTGGTGTTCTACTCCATGCCAGGTGATGAGCGTCATCTCTATTTCAATCTACCCGAAGGTCTTGCACCTTCTAACTATATTGCTACTGCAA
>CAZDWP010000233.1:0-3927 GCA_964508985.1 uncultured Herbinix sp.
TGAGTTCTTAAGCTCCGTAGTTACTATATCCTTAGTTGTAGCCATATTAACTGCAAATGATACTAAGGTAGGCGGTACATCAATATCATTGAAGGTACCGGACATACTATCTTTACCACCTATTGATGGAAGACCGAGCTTAATCTGTGCATCGTATGCTCCAAGAAGAGCTACCAAAGGCTCTCCCCAACGTTTCGCATCACTTCCAAGTCTTCTAAAATACTCTTGGAAGGTAAAGCGAATCTTTGAATAATCTCCACCTGATGCGACTATCTTTGCCACAGAGGATATGATTGCATATACCGCTCCATGGAAGGGTGACCAGCTTGAAAGATATGGATCGAAGCCATAGCTCATCATGGATACAGTGTCACATTTTCCTCTAAGTATTGGCAGCTTTCCTACCATAGTCTGTATTGGTGATAGCTGATATTTTCCGCCATAAGGCATGGTAACTGTTGATGCTCCAATAGAGCTATCGAACATCTCTACCAGTCCTTTTTTGGAGCATATATTAAGGTCGGCTAAGACCTTTAGCCATTTATCTTTTATATCACTATTATCTTCCTTGAATGTAAATGCTCCACTCTTCAGATAATTATCCTTCTCTGTTGGTAAAGTCACATAGGCAGAGGCTTCCTGATGAGCTCCGTTGGTATCAAGGAACTCCCTAGAAATGTTAACAATCTCCTTATCTCTCCATTGCATAATCAGTCTTTTACTCTCAGTAACATAGGCAACTACCACAGCCTCAAGATTCTCTTCCTCTGCATAAGCCAGCATCTTATCGACATCGCTTGGATCAACAACAATAGCCATTCTCTCCTGGGATTCTGATATCGCCAGCTCAGTTCCGTCTAGACCTGCATACTTCTTGGGTACCTTGTCGAGATTAATGATAAGTCCATCAGCCAACTCACCTATTGCCACGGATACACCACCAGCACCAAAGTCATTACATTTCTTTATAAGTGTTGAAACCTCAGGTCTTCTAAATAATCTTTGAAGCTTACGCTCTGTAGGAGGATTACCCTTTTGTACCTCCGCACCACAGGTTTCAATAGACTGTGTTGTGTGGATTTTAGAGGATCCGGTTGCACCACCAAGGCCGTCTCTTCCAGTTCTACCTCCCATAAGAATAATTACATCTCCGGGATCACTATTTTCACGAATAACATATCTTCTTGGAGCCGCTCCCATAACAGCACCTATTTCCAGTCTTTTAGCAACATAGCCTGGATGATATATCTCATCTACAAGACCGGTAGCCAGACCAATCTGATTACCATATGAGCTGTAGCCATGAGCAGCCTCTGTACATATCTTTCTCTGGGGAAGCTTACCCTTCATGGTAGCCTCTACAGGCTTGGTAGGATCAGCGGCTCCGGTAACTCTCATTGCCTGATATACATAGCCTCTCCCCGATAGGGGATCACGGATAGCACCGCCAAGACAAGTGGCAGCTCCTCCAAAAGGCTCAATCTCTGTGGGGTGGTTATGTGTCTCATTCTTAAAGAACACTAACCATTCCTCAGTCTTGCCATCAATCTCTATTGGGACAATAATGGAACAAGCATTAATTTCGTCAGATACCTCCATATCCTCTAGCTTTCCATCAGCCCTTAGCTTCTTCATTGCCAATAGGGCGATATCCATAAGTGATATATATTTGTCATCCCTACCCTTATAAATCTTTTCTCTATCAGCTGCATAGCTATTAAATGCAGCCTTTATCGGTTCGGTGTAATAGCCTTCTTCAAACTGAACATCCTTAAGCTCAGTTAAAAATGTGGTATGTCTGCAATGATCTGACCAATAGGTATCCAGTACACGAATTTCTGTCATGGAGGGATCTCTGTTTTCCTCATCTCTATAATAATTCTGTATATGACTAAAATCAGCCATCGCCATTGCCAGATTAAGAGAATCATATAATTTCTCTAGATCATTCTTATCCATAGCTATAAAACCTTCAAGAATTCTAACATCCTCTGGCTCCTCAAATTTAGTAACTAAGGTCTTTGGCTTAAGGTCATCTGTTTCTCTGGAATCCACCGGATTAATACAATAAGCCTTTATTCTATCAAAATCCTGATCGCTTATGTCTCCGGATAGAATATAGGTTGTTGCCGAGCGGATTACAGGCTCTTCCTTCTCATTAAGAAGCTTAAGGCATTGTTCGGCAGAATCCGCCCTTTGATCAAACTGTCCAGGAAGATACTCTACAGAAAACACCCTGTCGTCAGCATTAGCATCAAAGATTTCTTCATACAAGATATCAACAGGTGGCTCCATAAAAACTGTGTTAAGTGCACCTTTGTAAGTATCCTCGCTGATATTTTCAATCATATATCTATTAAGAACTCTTACAGATTTAAGTCCCTTCATGCCCAGATAATTCTTAAGCTCAGCTTCTAGTTCCTTCGCAGGGACAGCATAGGGTTCCTTCTTCTCCACATAAATTCTTCTAACGCTGCTCATTCACGATTCTCCTATTCTATATATGTTATAAGTTTAGATTTTCTAACTTAAATCAATTTGATGTTAATTGTACCCCATAATTTTTTGAAAAGCCGATTAGAAACTCGGAAACCATGTTTCCTCGTTCGCGGATATTATATACATTACCCATCATTTTCTTGCATTATATCATAGGTTGTCTTATAATCAAAATTAATAAATGTAAATACTTTTATTAGCCAAACTAATATATATTAAGTTATTTATAAAGGAGGAGCTACTTTGGATATAAATTATGAGCTGTATAAAGTTTTCTATAATGTAGCAAAAAATTTAAGCTTTTCAGAGGCTGCAGAGGCTCTGTTTATCTCTCAGTCTGCCGTCAGCCAGTCCATTAAGACCCTAGAGAAACGACTAAATCAACCCTTATTTATCCGTAGCACTAAGCGTGTAGCTCTAACAAAAGAAGGAGAGTTACTACTAAAGCATATCGAGCCTGCCATTAACCTAATTACACGTGGAGAAAATCAGCTTTGTGCAGATCCTAAAAGTGGCATCCAATTACGGATTGGTGCCAGTGATACAATCTGCAGATATTATCTGGTTCCATACCTGAATAAATTTCACCTTAAATATCCCAGTATCCATATTAAGGTGTCTAATGGGACCTCATTTCAGTGTGCTAAGATGTTGGAACGTAATGAAGTGGATGTTATTGTCACTAATTCTCCTAATTCTTCCTTAAATGATTTGATGGATATTATACCTGTAAAGGAATTTCGTGATGTATTTATAGCAAGAAAAGATGCCTACCCTTTGCACGACCATTCTATTACCTTTCAGGAGCTTCAGAACCACCCGATACTTATGCTGGAAAAAAAGTCTACTACCAGTATGTATCTTCATAATTTATTCCTTGAGAACTCACTTGATCTGGTTCCTGCCATAGAGCTTGCAAGTAATGATCTTTTAATAGATCTAGCAAGAATCGGACTCGGGATAGCCTTCGTACCAGATTATTGTATTTCGAATCTAGAGGAATTGGCTATTATTGACACCGAGCAGAAAATCCCATCAAGAAAATTAGTCGCCGCTTATAATCTCGATATTCCTATATCAGATGGTGCTAGATATTTCATAGAAAGCCTAAGTAATGAAGCATAGGAGAATGTAAGAATTGAATCAAATAAAAAACCCTGGGAATGATCGTCGTTTTTATAAAACGATAATAATCTCCCAGGGTTTTATATATACTATAGCATTACTATTTGGTCATCTCGTCAATCCTATCTTTCATAATCTTGTTAAAATTAATTACTCTTCTTTCATACTCCTCGCTCATATATCTTGATGTTATTAGAAAATCTGCAGTAGCTCGATTATTAGCAATAGGTATATCATAGACAGCCGCTATTCGAAGCAATGCTTTTACATCAGGATCATGGGGCTGTGATTCTAATGGATCCC